>NZ_JAUPTE010000026.1:0-67601 GCF_036701705.1 Microcoleus sp. w1-18aA5
AAAAAAAAAGATATCAATGTTTGGGTGTCAACAAATCCTGCTCAAGCCTGATAAAGAACTCCGGGCAGTTCTAGAATATATTTGCCAAGAATCGAACAAGCTGCATAATTGTGCGGTTTACTACGCTCGCCAAATATATTTTAAAGCTCGCATCTGTGTCCGTCCATTTGATGTAATCAACGCATTAAAGCGCCATCCTCATTACGGGGCTTTATGCGCTCAAGCTGCTCAGCAGACCTGCGGTGCTGTTGGTGAATCAGTAAAATCTTTCAAAGAACTAATTAAATTGTTTTGGGAGGGCAAACTCGAAAACAAGCCAAAGTTTCCTGGCTACCGCATTCCCGGTGGATTTCATCTAATCGCTTATCCGAAACAAGCGCTTGGAAAAAAGTTGGTTGACGGTCAAGTTTCAATTCCTTTGGGTCAAAAAGTAACAACTTGGTTTGGACTGAAAAACTTTCAAATCCCCATGCCTACTAACTTAGACTATGCCGATATTAGAGAAATTAGAATTCTCCCCAGAAATGGCTGTTTTTACGCCGAGTTTGTTTACAAAACGGTCAGCGTTCAAACTGTTACAGACAGTCAAAAAGCTTTAGGTATCGCTCACGGTATTGGTAATTGGCTTACTTGTGTCAGCAACTCAGGGACAAGCTTTATCATTGACGGCAAGCATTTGAAGTCGGTCAATCAGTGGTATAACAAGCGGGTAGCAACTTTGATGGAGGGCAAGCATAATGGTTTTTGGTCGCATCAATTAGCGCGATTGACTGAAAAGCGGAACCGTCGAATGCGCGACGCCGTAAATAAATCAGCTCGTTTAGTTGTCAATCACTGTATCAAAAACGGAATCGGTGTTATCGTTTTTGGGTGGAACAAAAGGCAGAAAGATTCTGCCAGTATGGGCAAAAAAACCAATCAGCAGTTTGTTCAAATTCCTACGGCACGACTAAAAAACCGTATTGCTCAACTCGGCGAACAATACGGCATTAAATTTGTCGAAACTGAGGAAAGTTACACGTCTAAAGTATCATTTGTAGACCGTGATTTTCTACCTAAAATTGGTGAAAAACCCGATGGGTGGAAGGAAACTGGTAGACGAGTAAAGCGCGGTTTGTACCGGACGAGTGCGAAAAATTGGTACATCAATGCTGACTGCAACGCCTCAGCGAATATTTTGAGAAAAGTAGAGACGATGTTGGGGCTTGACCTTGACGGAGTTTGTAGGGGTGTTTTGACAGCGCCTTCAAGAATTACCTTTTGGTAGTTTCTTTAGAATCCCTGTTGCTTCAGCACAGGGAGTGTCAACTACTTAATGTTTAATCTCACAGCGCGAGGCTAAAGCTTCAACAGCGTGGAGGAGTTGAGTTGGAGTCCAATTTGCAGTCAACCCACTGGCGATCGCACACGCTCCCGCACCGACACCTTCCTTAACATAGCCGCGATCGTAAGCTTGCAGTTGCGCGTAGCGAGATCCAGCAAAACTTAGCTGCGCCGCCAACAGAGGTACACCGCCGATCTCATTAGCGAGTCCTACAGTGTCTCCTGTAGGGTCTTCGGCCACCCAGCGCGTAGTCCCCACCGCAACTTGTTTGGGACGCCATACTAGAGCATATTCACGGGCTAAGGCTTGCATCAAAGCGTACACTGCCAGCATTTGTGTACCCCCAGCCAGAAGCACCCCGCAAGTCTGACTCGCGGCGATCGCCATTGCCGCCACAGCTATTTGCATCGGATCGCCCACTGCCGCTACCAATTCCAGGGGAGTGCTGTTTTGTCCGCCAATTTCCCACTCAGCATTATTGAGTCCCGCTGTCACCGCAGCCAATTTTTGAGCGTGATTGCAGCGAGGATGAGAACTATTAACTTTGCCCGCCGCTGCAATACCCAAACCCATTAACACGCCCAAAGCAGTAGTCGTTCCCCCAACTACGCACTCCCCTAAAATTAAATAGCTGCCATTAGTTTGAGCAGCCAATTTTGCTCCCCAAATTAATCCTTGTTCGAGCAAATGTTTGACTGTTTCTAGTTCTAAAGCATTCCCCGAAATCAGACACTTTGCCGGAGTGCCGCCTAAGTCAATTGCAGGTACGGGAGGTGGGAGGGGCAAACCAGGATTAAATAGGTAAAGCGGAAGTTCTAAAGCTTCGACTACAGCGCGAGATATCAGTACCGGCGAGGCACCCGCTTCTAGGGGCGGCAAAGGATATTGGGGCGACGGTTGGGGGCCGTTATACAAAAATTCTGCATCAGCCAAACAAGTAAATTGTCGATCGTGCGGAGTTGCTCCTGCTGCTGAAATCCCCGGAATTAAGCCCGTAGCGGTAAATCCTAACACGCAGGCAAATATCGGTTTTCGTCCCCGATAGCGATCGAGCCATCGCTGCCCCTGTTCAATTTCTGTATAAATACCAATCATAGTTAGTCATTAGTTATTAGTCATCAGTTATCCGTCAACAGTCAACAGTCAACAGTCAACAATTCCCAATAACTACTCTTCATAATCGATCAAAACTTGCACCCAGCTTGGTGGCCGCGGAATTGGATTTCCCAAACGATCTAATAGCAGCAAAGCTACTAAATGCACTACAAATAAATAAACAATATTGTTAACCAAAATCATCCCGGCGGCGATCGCCCCAATTGTGTTCAAACTCGGTACATTAAGCCAGCCCAGCTTCACAAACACCCATTCCACCATCTCTGTTACCTGGGCGGTTACGTAAACCCATAAATCTTGACCCACCAACGCTGACAGCAGCCAAAACCGAAAAAAGAAGCCTACAGTACCAATTACTGCACCCACACTAACAGAGAGTGACCAACTCGCTTTGCGCCTCCAAAGTCCTCCCAGCGCAACTCCCATAATTCCAAAAGGCATCACGTATAAAATGCTCCGCGTCGGGCCCATCAGTACCGACAGCAGCAAACCCGATACCAAAGCTGCCATCCAAGCTGCTCGGTTGCCCCAGCGCAAGTAAACCAGGGCGATGGGTATCGGAAAAAAAACCCGCAGCAAAGGCCCCAGCGGAAAGTAATAATTTACCAGCCAAATTAAGCTAGCGGTACTTGCCAAAAAAGCCGTTTCTACCAGCCTTAAAGGTGCTTCCCCAGAGACGCGCTTCCCCAGATCGGGATTTGTACGATCGCCCGCCATGGCTGCAATATCAGCGGTTTGCGACTCGTTATTTGTACTGGGTGAACTACCCGAATTAGACGCAGCATCTGCTGACAAAAAATCACTCATCCGATTTTAGATTTTAGATTTTAGATTTTAGATTTTACGGGACTTGCGCCCCATGCGGCTGATTCCCGATTTTCCGATTTTAGATTTTAGATTTTAGATTTTAGATTTTACGGGGCTTGCGCCCCATACGGCTGATTCCCGGTTGCACTGTTTGGATGCCTCGCCGCCAAATTTAATATTGCTCCCAGAAACCGGGTTTAGGTAGGAACGCAAGTCTTATTTTAGATGGGTTTTCTCAGCCTAAATTTTCAGCAGCATTATTTTTCAATTTTGGCTTCCTGGATTACCAAAACCGAACAAGATGCGTGGTGAACAACATAATTGCTGACGCTGCCGAGGAAAGCTTCTGTAAACCCCGTGCGGCCACGCCTCCCCAACACTATTAAATCTGCGCCCCAAGTTTCGGCGGATTTACAGATACAATGCCCCGGATCGCCGTCCATTTTGCAGTCAAATTCCACCTGCAATCCTTGTTTTGCTGCGGCGTCGCAGTAATTTTTCAGCAAACCCGAAGCCTGTTTTTCCTCCCTTTCGAGTCGCAAACGTTGAGCTTGATAAGCTTGATCCATTAACTCGACATTCATGCCCAAATCTACCGGAATTGGCACTGCCGTCTCCCCCATGGTGCTGACAGTAACGCAGTTAAATAGCATTACCTGGGCGCGATCGTTCAGAGCTAATTCTAAAGCTTGAGTGAAGACCCGGTGGCCTAGTTCAGAATCATCTAAGGCGGCGAAAATTTTCTTAAAACTCACAGCTTTACCTCCTGCGGGAAATCATTCATATCCGTTAGTTAACAGAGATTGCTTTTGAATCTAATTCAAATTAGCAATCTCTGATACTTCTAGACTAACAGACGCTCTAAGGCGTGCAGGTCGGGAATGCACAAAACGTCACGTTCGCGCTGAATAGTTCCTTTTTTTTCCAGCTTGCTCAGCACTCGCGTTACTGTTTCGCGGGCCAGCCCGCTGAGGCTGCTTAATTCTCTGTGTGGCAGGTTCGGTATTTCTGTACCTCCTGTTTCCAGGATTTTTTTGCCTTGCCCCTCTGCCAAAAATAAGAGAATATCTGCTACTCGCGAGGTACTGTCGGACTCTCGCAAACGCAGGCGGCGGTTGACTTGTCGCAGGCGACGGGCCATCAGTTGAGCTAGCCGAATGCCTGCTAACGGCTCGGTATGAATAAGCTGCACAAAATCCTGAGATGGCATATTGCCGATCAGTGTCGGGGCTAGGGTGATCACATCTGTCGATCGCGGTGCTTCTTCGATCGCGGCCATTTCCCCGAATAATTCTCCTTTGCCTAAAATATTCAGTGTTACTTCTTTTCCGTCTAGGTTGTAGGTGCGAATTTTCACCCAACCATCCAATATAAAATACACTGATGTTCCCCAGTCATTTTCGAGTAAAATCACTTGATTTGACGGATGACTGCGGGTAACGATGTGGACAGTTGCTCTCTCGATTACAGGATCGGGTAATCCTGCAAAAAAAGGAGTAGAAACTATCAATTGATTTATATTAGAATTCGGATCTCGGGTGTTAAAGCGGTCTTCCATGAGGCCATCATTTTAATTTATGCGCTTGAGCTGCGCTGGGCAGTTAGAAATAGCTTGCAGCCGAGTCATTCGATTTGAGATTCAAGATTTGAGAAACAATGATCTAAAATCAAGGATCTAAAATCGGCAATTTTACCTCTAAAGTTTTGCGGTCAAAGGCTCAATATGGGAATTAATAGCCTCAAGCTCTGATTGGGAGCTAGAAACTAAAGAATATACCATAATTTTTTAGATATATACCACTGAGCAAATTTTATTAACAAAATTTTAGCAATGTGGCAAACGACTGAGCCGATCGAATTACCTTTGAAAGCACTTCGCGAAGACAAGCTTAACACTGCTGAGAGATTTGTTGTCACTCTTGCCCTGCTGTCGAGAAGGCAGAATCCACGAGTACAAGCCTGCAAGCACGGTAGACAGATCCCAAATCCAAACTGCCTAGAACCTGGCCAATGTCAGCACGAGGGGCAAAATCCACAGCCATTGCGAGCCTAAAGACAGGCGCTCTTGGCGAGCGAAATCCACCCACTTCCCAGCCAACTTTTCTGCTACCCCAAGATTATTGTACCATTAGTATCTAGCCATGAATACAGATAATAGGCTATAATTAAAGGTTACTCAAATCCAGCATACGGGGACAATTCCGAATATCGGTATCCCAAATCGCAAATTGTTTGAGGTTTTTTCCAAGTCGGTGAAAAATGAACAGACACTGACGCACCACCATGCTAATGAAACTCGCGGTGACATTGTGTGGCCCGCCGTTCAAGCAGGTGAAGGCAACAGTTCGTCTGGATCGCAGCTCTTACGAGCAGAATCAGCCTCCGGGCAGGGAAACTCGCCCCTGAGTCGCAGAATTTGAAAGCACTTGGAATTGATAGAAGCGGGCATTTGGTGGGGGAGTACCGACTAACCTATCATAGGCAATAGAAGCGCTCCGAAGGCAAAAGGTTAATTAACAGTTGTCAGAAAATATTAGTGAATAATTGACCGAAAGCATCCAGGATAGAAGCCCCCGGATTCATCCGTCCAGAAATAAAAAACCTGTATCCGATAAAGGAACCCCCGAATTTATCCGTGCGGTCAATGCTTAAATCTAAAATCTAAAATCTAAAATCTAAAATCGATTGACGGACTCGCATTCAGATTATTCTATCTATTGGCATCGCTGCCGCCTGACTTCAGTCTTTTGTCGGTAAAGTTTCTCCCAAGCCGCATTCCCAGAGGTTCCGCCCTTGAATTCTCAGAAGTATAAAATTCAAGCACTGATTGCTGAGATAGACGAGGTACTCAGCAAGCCCGCACCCCGATTGCCTTGGACGGGTTCTCTTGATACTGTCCACCAGCGCCAACTTTTAGAGCGAGTTCGCGCTTATCTGGTTTCCTCAGACTCAAAGCTAACGGCCCCAAAGGCCCCCACCCGCCCAAATGTCCGCCCGCAACCAGTTCCAGTACCCAAAGTGCCTCTGCCCGCCCCTGGCCCCTCAGCAGCAGAGCAAATCATGCTTGCCGTAACCGGAGAAATCAGCAACCTGCGTTCCAACCTGACAGGGCCGCTCCAAGAAGACATAGAAGCTTTGCGGCAAGAGCAGCAAGCTCTAATTCAAGAAATCAAACAGCTAGAAGCAAAACGGCAGCAGCAACAATCCCTAGCTCAGCAACAAGCCAACCAACAGCAAATTATTGCTGAATTCTTGCAGGTACTGACTGGTCGCTTAGAAGAAACCTTGGCTAGCGATTTCTCCCAAATTCTCAGTTCCCTAGAAAATCAGTTATTGCAAAGCATCTCAGCACCATACTCTTTGGGCAGTGCGCCTGATGAACAATCGGCTATTGACGTAACACTTAACCGACAAACCTCAGAAGAACACCCGCTGCTGACGCCGGGTCAGAGGTTGGAGCAAATGCAACTTTTCCAATCTCATGCTGACAGTCTGCTGATGAGTCTCGATTCTAGGATGGCTATCGTGTTCGAGGCTTTGCAAGCAAATCTGCAAAGCTATCAAGCTTCCTTGAGACAAGAACTCGAAAATATGTACGGTTTGAGCCAGCAGAGCGAGGCGATGTTCGCGGCTTTGGTCAACCACTTAGCTGCACAGTTGGGGCGAGAAGCTTCATCTTACGTTCAACAGCCGATCGATTTAGCAAATAATCTCGAAACCGTCACCCCAACAGCAGCCGATCAATCTCCTGTCGCTCCAGCCCCTTCAAATACTGCGATCGAACACTCAGCTGCAGAGAGTCAGCCAGGAGACTCGGTGCAGGAAATTCGCACCGGCGAATTCGGAGAACAAGACAGATTTCCCTACGCCGGTACAGAAATTTCTCCGCAATTCAGACAGTTGAGGCGCGATCGCGACCGCATTCAATCCCCAGGTTTGCTCCCGGAGTTGGAAGATAATTTGTTGGGTTCTACCGCAGAAAAATCTCGAAATGCAACTCGGTTTACTGGCGGTGAATCGGAGAATAGGTTAACAGAAACCGAAGAAGAGATTGAGGATTTGTATGCAAGTTTGTTTGCGGGAGAAGCGGTTCCTGAAGTAGAATTAGAAATCGAAAGTTTCCCGATAGAAAATAATGTAATTGAGACCAAAAGTGAAGGTGTAGAATATCAAGCTGCGACGGATCAGGAAAGTGCCGGATCGCTAAAAATGACGGAAGATTTGTTTATAAATCTGCTGGATGAAGGCGAATCTCTGGAAGAGAGTTTAGTAGATGAAGATTCAGACTTTGTAATGGGGAATTCTGTAGAGTCTCTAACTTTAGATAGTGCAGATTTATTTGAACCGCAAGTGGCAACAGTACCTCAAGTTTCAGAAGCACCACCCTCAACCGCTGAGGTGCAACTTGACGGGGACGATCGAGAAAATCTAGAAACGGGTCAAAACCAAGGCGAGCAGTTCGGCGCTACAGTCCCTCAATCACCAGCTTTGCCGTTGAGAACGCCTGGAGAAATTAGCCCTCACCGACCCAGCGCTACCCCCGCTGTGCCAAGTGCCGGTGACGTTCAAACTGGCGAGTTCGACTCATCCTCGCAGCGGCTCGATGATGGGTACATCCAAGCTTCGCCGGATGAGGATTTGCTGCCGGTCGAGGCATTAGAAGATGACCTCGATCGAGCTCTCAATTTGGACAACAATACTCTGGAACTTTTGGAGGCAGACCTCTACAATCTGGAGGGATTGGAAAATACTAGCTTCGGGCGATCGAATTTTTTAGTCGCTAACAGCTTGGATTTATCGGCGAGTTCCCCCGAAGGCATTGCAAACAATCCCTTTGCGGAGGCGGCAGAGGAAGAACTCGGCACGCTGGAGGAGTTGTTCTCCGATGTGTTGGAACTCTCCTCTGATGATGAACCCTTTGTTTTGGAAGACGAACTTGAGGATGATTTGTTTGCTGAGGAAGACGAATCGAATTTGACGCTAGACGAGATTTTGGCTAGTTTGACCGAGACCGATCGACCTTCGAGTGATTCTCCCCCTCCAGAAACTGCCGAAATCAACGAACTGCGATCGAGTCCTCCAGAAAGTCAAAAAAAAAACCTAATTTCGACAGAGAGTAAAGCAGCAGTTGTTGAGGGGAAAACTGATTTTAGCGAGTTTGCCGGAACACAGCAGCAAGACTCGGCTGGGCATTCTGCAGCAGGTGCGATCGCCCCATCCCCAGAACGCCGGAATTCTAGCTGGTATTTGGGGATTGATTTCGGTTCCAGCGGCCTGTCTGCGGCTTTGCTCGATCGCACCAGCGGGCAGTTGCACCCAATTTACTGGGAAGCATCGCAGGCTGAGGTTTTGGCAGCAGAGGCCAGTTGTCGGATTCCCTCGGCTGCGGTGCTGGCGAACACAGCCCCAGGAAGCCCAGGGTCAGAGGTGACAGTCAAGTCGGTGGGATTCCGACCCCAGGCTTTGGCGGCAGGAGAATTTTTACTGGAAAATTTTAAATTGCCTTTAAAGGTGGGCATTCCTTCTCAGCGGGAGGCTGCTGGGATGTACGAACCGCTGTTGCAGTGGTCGCCCTTGCAGGCTTTTTCGATCGCCTTGCCGCTGCAAAGTGTGCGGGCACTGCTGGCTACTTTGAATCCGAGTTTGCGGGGACAAAAATTTGCCGAATCAGGGGAAATTTTGGATTCTGCGCCAAGGACGAATTTTGCAGGATTGCCAGTTTCTAATTTAATTTGTAGGGCTTCGGGACTGACGCCAGAAACTCTCGATGCGGCGCTTTTAGACTTGCAGGGTGTAATTTTGGGGACTCCGGCCGGCTGGTCGGATGTTTATATGTTTAATCTGCGCGAGGCGGTTTTGGGCGCGTCTCTGGTAGCTTCTGGTTCGCAAATTTTTGTGGTGGAAGATGCGATCGCCACTTTGCTTGCTGCTGTAACTCCTGTGAAAAATGGCATGGAAGTCGAGTCGTCAGCCGTGGATTCTGCTAAGAGCGGTGAAGAAGCTGCACCGCTGACTGTGAATGCTTCGTCTTTTAGCGGGGGAACTTTGATTTTGAATGCGGGGGCGGCGACGGTGGAATTAGCTTTAGTTGAGTTGCCGTCCAATCTTCAAGATTTAACTCGTGCTGATTTTACTTGCCAGAGTTTTGGTTTTGCTGGCGATGCTTTTGATCAGGATATTATCTGTCAGTTGTTGGCTAAAAATGAAACTTGGGGAATGTCGATCGATTTGCCACGTCCAGGCCATCCAGATTTGCCGAGTCGCTATCAATTGCAGCAGCGGTTACAAGGTTCTGCTTTTGGTTTGCAATTGTTAGAGGCGGCAAGGCAAATAAAAGTTACTTTGCAACATCAAAAAAGTTTTGCTTTGGATATTGGTCAGCAGCATTGGGATGTGAAGCGCAAAGATTTGGAAAGTCTGGTTTTAGTACCTTTTGTGCAGCAGTTGAACCGCGAATTGAATGCTTTGCTCAGTCGCGCGGGAATGTCGCCGGCGGGGATCAATCAGGCGATTTGTGCCGGGGGTATGGGTGCTTGGCCTGCGATCGCCCGCTGGTTGCGCCAGAAGCTGCCGAATGCGATCGTGGTTCAAGACCAGGAATTGCAGGGCGATCGAGATATTTTTGAGATTGACAATTCTGCATTAAATTCTGTATCTCAAAGTACAAATTTTCCCCAAAAATTTGGTCGAGTCGCCTGCGGGTTAGCGAGTTTGGCTCTCTATCCTCACATTTTGGATGTGTCGCAGCAGCAGTACAGCGACTTTTTTCTGCTGTGGGAATTAATGCAGGTTTTGGGCCAGGAAACTCTGAGCTTTCAAGAAATTTTGCAGTTGTTGGAACGGCAGGGCGTGAATACCCGCACCTGCGAACCCCGGATTTTGCGGATTTTGGAAGGAAATTTGCCGGCGGGACTTGTGCCTGCGGAGGAAGATTTCATGCTGTTGGCCGAGGAGTCAAGGCAAAATCCCGATTGGGAAGTAATTTTGGCCGAGCCACTTTTCTTTGAAGATGTCTCACGGGGTTATCGTTTGAATATCGAACACGCCTCTGTTGTTCGCGAATATTTAGGCAAACTCGCCTCTAGCAGCCAGCAAAAATTGTTAGAGCCGCTAACACTTGCTTGGGATGTTCGCACCGATATTTATCGCTAAACGGCAAAAAACCCGGTTTCTCAGTAGAATCCTCCCTGTCTTCCGGGAAGAGTCCTAGTCGAAACCAGGTTTTTTTGCGTCCAGGACTAACTTTTTTCTGTAAATTTACGTGAATTTACAGAAAATTTATACGTTTTTATAAAAAGTACATAGAAACTTTATAAAAGGGTTATTGTTTTTTAAAGATTGTGCAAAGCTCAGCATTTCAGGTTCTGCAGATTTGGGATGGCTAATAAGATGGAAGTAAGAGATCGTTAAAGTTGAGAGAAATCATATGAAATTTCCGATGGGTGCCTCGTCGAAATCATCATTATCAGAAATGCTGTCCTTATTTTTTCAAGTATTTACTTACAAAGTCTGTGTATCAAAACAACAGCATCATCGATCCGTAACGAGCAAGGTAAAACGGTCGATCGATATTTTGGGCTCGCTGCTGGGACTGGCAATTGCTGCAGTGGTGGCGGTGCCGGTGGCAGTGGCGATGCTGTTGGACGATCGGGGCCCGCTGCTGTACAGTCAAGTCCGCTGCAGCTTCCAAGGGCGACATTTCAGAATGTGGAAATTTCGATCGATGGTTGTCGATGCAGAAAAGCTCAAACATTTAGTTAGCAACCAAGCCAAGGGTCACATTTTTAAGAATGAAAATGACCCGCGAATTACCCGCGTCGGCCGCTTCTTGCGGTGCACGAGTTTGGATGAGTTGCCTCAATTCTGGAACGTGTTAGTCGGTGACATGAGTTTGGTGGGAACTCGACCGCCCACTCCTGATGAAGTTGCTGCCTATGACGATTTTCACTGGCAACGTTTAAATGTAAAACCCGGGCTGACTGGGGAGTGGCAAGTCCACGGACGGTCTGGAGTTAAAGACTTTAACGATATTGTGCAGATGGATCTCGCCTATCAGGGCAAGTGGTCTGTTGTCTACGACATCACTCTGATTTGCAAAACAATTGGGGTGGTGTTCAGTAAAAACGGTGCGTGTTAATAGACTTGCTGTTTTGGGTTGTTTTTGGATTTTAAGTTTTAGGAAAAAATAGGGGATGAAATAGTAGTAAATAAATTAAATATATGTTAATAGAATTAGCGATTGGTGACGCTTACGGTGCTGGTTTTGAATTTGTTGACCAGCAGACGATCGCAATGTACAACAATCTCAACGGCTACATCCAGCATCCCCGTCACGATATCCGGCCTGGATGTTACACGGACGATACGCAGATGAGTTTAGCCGTCGCAGAAGCTATCGTCAGCCGAGAACCTTGGACGCCGGAACTTTTAGCCAGCAAATTTGTTGCAGCTTTTCACCGCGATCGGCGATTTGGTTATGCTGGCAAATTTTACAATTTTTTACTACAAGTTCAAGACGGAAAAGAATTCTTAGAAAAAATTCACTCTGCTAGCGATAAAAGCGGATCTGCGATGCGAGCAGGCCCCATTGGCATTTTTCCTACTATTGAAAAAGTCATCGAAAATGCTACCATTCAAGCTGCAATTACTCACAACAGTCCTGATGGCATTAAAGCAGCTATAGCTGCCGCTTTGATGTCTCATTATTTTATTTATCAGCTAGGTTTAAAGAAGAATTTGGGAAATTTTTTAGAACAGCACGTCCCTGGTGAGTGGTCGATACCTTGGCAAGGACAAGTCAGCGTTAAAGGTTTGGTCTGTGTTAGAGCAGCTATTACTGCTGTCATGCGAAATGATAGTATGAGCAAACTGCTCCTAGATTGCATTGCCTTTTCGGGAGATGTCGATACCGTAGCCACTATTGCTTTAGCTGCTGGTTCCTGTAGCAGTGAAATTGCCCAAGACCTGCCAGAAAATCTGGTACAAGGATTAGAAAATCAATCTTACGGCCGAGACTATATCATAGAACTGGATCGAGAGTTAATGAATTGTGCGATCGACTTCTGATTTCTTCCTGATATCTTTTACATCCGTTAAATCCCGATACACTGCGCGTTGCCGAACTTCTTGCTATTATGAATTTGCCTAATTTGATTACGTTTTCTCGCTTACTGGGAGTGCCTTTTCTGCTCTACGGTTTGTACGACCCAAGCGCGCAAAGCCGCTGGATTTGCACCGCAATTTTTGTGGTAGCTGCGGCTACTGATTGGCTGGACGGCTATTTGGCTAGGAAACTGAATCAAATTACCGATTTGGGTAAGTTTCTCGATCCTTTGGTGGATAAATTGTTGGTTCTCGCGCCGCTTTTAGTGTTGATTGAGTTGGGGAAAATCCCGGCTTGGGGAGTGTTTTTGATTTTTGGTCGGGAGTTGACAATTGCGGGGTGGCGTGTTAATAAAACTACGATTTCGGGAGCTAATATTTGGGGGAAGTTGAAGACGGTGAGTCAGATTGTGGCGATCGCACTTTTAATTGCTCCTCTTTCCGATGCGTGGAACTTTCCCGCCTTAATTGCTTTTTGGGTTTCTGTGGCTCTAACTTTGATTTCGGGTGCTATTTATCTGTGGCCGGAAAAGACTGCTGAGGAGAAGTAAGTCGGTTTTTAAACCGCAGATGAGGGCAGATTAACGCGGATTAACGCAGATAAAAACTTCGATGAATTTGTAGGGACACGGCATTGCCGTGTCCTAGCCGTAGCTTAATAATGACTCCCTGATTTCCGGTAATGCACCGCTGTCACGCCGTCATTATTGAGCAAATGACCGTTTTCAATCGCCGCGTAAACTACCCAGTGATCGCCGCATTCCATCCGACTTATCACTTGGCATTCCAGATAAGCTAGAGCATCAGTCAAAACCGGACAGCCGTTGCTAGCTTCCATTGTTTCGACTCCGGCAAATCTGTCTTCTCCGGGAGCAAAGTTTTTCATGAAATACTTCCGCAACTGTCGCCCTTCGGCTAAGATATTCAGCACAAATTTATCTCCGGCGTACATCAAAGCTTCGATCGATCGATCTTTCGCCACCGCAATCGTCACACCGGGCGGATTAAAGGTTGCTTGCGACACCCACGAAGCCAGCATCGCACTGGCGACTTCTCCCCGCTTCGCCGAGAGTACGCACAGCGAACCAACCAATCTCCCTACTGCTTGTTCAGTGCGATCGCTCCCCGCTGCTAACTGCGGTTTCGGTGCCCGCAATTTTTGCGATCGAATCAAAGCTTGAGCAAAATCCGTTCCCGCTTCTTTGCACTCGTGAATCGTCGCCGCCGTCGGCTTAAATTTGGCTCGAATCGGCTCAAATCCAATTCGATAGCCAGCATCTTTCAGCTTGTTTTCCACTAAGTCGATCGCCTCTCCACTCCAGCCAAAAGAACCGAAAACCCCCGCTAATTTGCTCTTAGTTGCTGTAGATAAAACTATTCCCAAAGCAGTTTGAATTTGCGTCGGAGCGTGTCCTGCTAGCGTGGGAGTTCCGATGATAAACCCCGCGCATTTTTCGATCGCCTCTTTAATTTCTCCCGGTTCCGCAAATTCGCAGTTGATACTTTCCACCGCAACGCCGGCTTTAGTAATTCCTTTGGCGATCGCCTGCGCTAAAGTAGCCGTATTTCCGTAAGCCGAAGCATAAATCAAAGCAACTGTCAAGTCTTTTGAATTTTGTTGCTGGCTCCATTCCCGATACAAATTGCTCAGTTCATTCAGGCCGTAACGGACGATCGGGCCGTGACCGGGAGCATAAAATGCTGCTGGTAAATCGGCGAATTTATCCATTGCCGTCAGCACTTGTTTGGCCTGAGATGCGTGCAGAGAATCGTAATAATAGCGCCGATCTTCGCTGTAAACGCTCCAGCCTTCATCGAATACTTGGTCGCCGCAAACGTGAGCTCCAAATAGTTTGTCAGTGAACACGATTCGAGTGTGCGGATCGTAGGTGCAAAGTTCATCAGGCCAGCGAGGAGTCGGAGTCGCGATGAATTTTAAGGCGTGACCTTTTCCTAAATTGAGAGTTTCTTCTCCCCGAACGATCATAATGTTTAATTCTTGGTCGGGGAAAGCGGCTCGCAAACTAATTGCCGCTGGATTCGTGCAAACCAAAGCTACTTCAGGAGCTAATTCTAACAGAGCTTTAATCGTAGTTGCTCTGTTAGCATTGAAATGCCCCAAAATTATGTAATCCAGCTTTGTCAAGTCCACCCGTTGCTGCAAAAATTCCAGGTAATTTTCAGTAAAAGATTCCCCCGGCGGGTCGAACAAAGCAGTTTTGTCAGCTTGAATAATATAGCTATTTGCTGTCGTACCCTTTTGCAGCGAATACTCGACTTCAAATTTGAGTCTGTCCCAAGTGCGCGATCGCACAATAAAAGTATCGAGTGCGATCGGGATAAACTGCACGTCGCGGGGTTTGGCATCAGATGCGAGTCTAGGAGTCAAAGTGTTAGTCATTAATTGCACCTATGAGAAACTGAACTACAGAACTTCTTTTGATTTCGTGCCAAAACTTGGTATCTACAATGTCAAACCTTGCACCTCGACCCTGTAAATTGGTATCCAGGTCAATCAGAAATTCCCTGGTTGTTAAATCATCCCCAATTTGGATAAAGCTCACTCCAATTTCTTCATCTTTATCTATCGTATTGGCCGCACTTACAAGAATTTCGGCAACAGCAGCAGTATTTTCTGGTTTTTGATCTAGGACTGCAACAATTATTGCTCCGTTCTTCCCTTTGGCATTTGGTTTGCTTGCGAAATAATCACTAAAAGTTGCTTTCAGAGCTTCTTCCAAATTAATTGCAGTCGGGTTTTCTGAATCCGGTTCCGTATTTTGTCGCTGCAAAATTTGAGCTAACCGGGCAACATTTGAATTTTTATACTTCCACATAGGAGTAGAAGCTTCGTAAAGGGTGATGCCGTCGCTGTCAAATTCCTGACATTTTTTTGCTAAGTCGATCAGAGATGCCTGTGCTTCTACCCAATCCTCGTACCAAGGATGGTGAGGGTCTCTGCTGGCATCGCTTCTGGCAATAATAATTGTGTAATCTCGGTCTTCTAAAAGATTGGCAGGCATTGGCAATTCCTAAAAGTGAAAATGGAAATACAAAAGGTAAGAAAAGGCTTATGGCGCACCGTAAGTTTAGCTGCAGGTAAGGTTCGCCATAAGCACCCTACGTTGAGAGTTTTTGCGTAGGTAAGGTGCCACATAAGCACCCGAATTTCCTTCCTAATAGTGATTTCCCACTTTGCGGTGGTGAACTGCCGGCAGTGCATCGGGATTGGAGACGCGACCGTTATCGACGATCGCATATACGATATGATGATCCGAAAGTTCCATCCGGCTGACTACTTCGCATTCCATGTACGCCAAAGCATCTGTCAAAATCGGAGAACCGTTGGTTGCTGGTTGAGTTTTAACTCCGGCAAATCGATCTGCACCCGGAGCAAAACGCTTTAAAAAGTGCCTCATCAAGGTTTGATAATTGCCTTCTTCCAGCACGTTGAGAACAAATTTATCTCCCGCGTGCATCATCGATTCGATCGCCCGATCCTTCGCAACTGCTATTGTTAAACCTAGCGGTTTAAAGCTAGCTTGAGTTACCCAAGAAGCCAGCATCGCACCGCTAACATCGCCTTTTTGGGCGGTGATGATGTACAGTCCGCCGCTGATTCGTCCCAAAGCTTTATCAAGGTCGCTGTCGAGGGATTTCATCTGTTTGACAGCCTTGTCCCGCGTCAGCCACTGTCCCAAGTCGGTGCCTGCTTCGTCGCAAAGTTGATAACTAGCTTCTGTCGGTGATTCTTTAATTAAAATGTTGGGAAATGCTTCTTTTAAACCCAACTCTTTGAACTTGTTTCGCAGCGGGTAAATCGATGCGTCATCGCCACCGCCGGATTCGCACAAACCGAAAGATTGTTTGTTGTTAGCCGCAACTAAAATTGTGTTGATAGCAGCTTCGGCATTCGCAGCAGCCGTACCACTACTCGGCGGCGAACAAATCACGATACCGGCGGCGGTACCAACAAGTTCGCGGACTTCTTGCAAGTCGGCGATTCTCAAATCCATCATTTCCACAGCGACACCGGTTTTGGTGATACCGTGGGCGATCGCCTGGCTGAGTCGATCGCTAAATCCGTAATCGGAAGTGTAAAATACCGCTACAGTGGTTTCTGCCTTAGCTTGCGCTTGGCTCCACTTTTTGTAGCGCCCGGTGAGTTCAACTACGTTGTGTCGCAGCAAGGGGCCGTGACCGGTCGCAACTGTACTGATTTCTCCCAACTCTGCCATCCGCTTCATGGCACTGAGTACCGATCGAGCATTGGGAGCCATCAAACACTCATAATAAAAATGGTAATCTTCCTCAACTGCTGCTAAATCGTCATCGAAGGTGCTGTCGGAACAGTAGTGCATCCCGAAAGCGTCGCAGGTAAACAGCACTTGAGTTTTGCTGTCGTAGCTGAAAATAGTATCGGGCCAGTGCAAGTTCGGCGCCGATACGAATTCGATAATGTGGCCGTTTCCTAAATCTAGTTTGTCCCCGTTTTTGACTACCAATCGCTCAAATGGTTGGTGTACAAGGTTTTCTAAAAATTGAATTGCTACTTTCGCCCCCACAACAATTGCTTGGGGTGCCAGCGCCAGCACGTCTTTGACTAAACCGCTGTGGTCTGGCTCGGTGTGGCTGATAATTAAATAGTCAATCTCTTTGGGGTCAATTTCGCCCGTCAGAGTTTCCATGTATTGCTGGCGAAACTTCTCGTGCGACGTATCGACGAGGGCTGTTTTTTCACCGCGAATAATGAATGAGTTGTAAGTTGTACCGTTTTTGAGTCCGAATTCGATGTCAAAGCGGTCTCTCTCCCAGTCCAGGCATCGAATTGCCGTTGTATCAGGGGCAATTTCGACTTTTTCCACCGTCAATCTGCGTTGGACTCGTTCAGTCAGCGCTACCATCAGTGCCTCCTTGTCTTTTACCCATTACCTTATTGTTTCCATTCTGACACGTTTCTTTTGTAAATCTTTATCAAATTTCCTATCACTCAGTTAAGCATCCCAAAAGTGATATCTATCTATTGACAAAAAGCTAATATGTGTGGTAATGAAACCAAGTTTTATCGGTTTGGCGATCGAGGTACTGAGTTTTGCATGGAAATTGCGATCGAGGAGTCAATTAGTTAGTAGCAACTTAAAAGCTGTAAAAAATGTGCAGTAAGACGATCGAATAAAAAAATCCCAAATCCACAGGGCAAAATCGATTAAGTGAAGTAAAGCTATGTCTGAAAGTCCCTTTGATAAAACTAACTTGAGTTGGCAAATAGGAAAGTCGCAACAGCGATTGCAGGAGTGGTAGGAACTAAAAGCTACCCAAAATATACCGAATGTCAAATTGCCATCTTGGTGTGATTCCCCCATCTTGGGGACGATCGCTAAACCCAGCTTTCGGTTAATCTTAGCATTGCTCGCAGTCTGGGCAAGTTGGCACATTTGGCAACTGTTACGTTTTTATATTCATAATTTCAAAAATAGGAATCCAACAACTGATGGCAGTGCGAAACAAACAATTAACGATTTGTCGGTAGCATAGTGGTTGTTGCGATCGCAAAAATTGCAGCAACAAGGCAAATACCGCCAAGCTTGCCACTGTCTTTACATGGCTTTGTTACAGCGGTTAAATGATGCGGGAACCGTAGTTTACCAACCCAGCCGCACTGATGGCGAATATTTGCAATTAATCCAGCAATTACCCCAGCCAGTGCCTTACGAAACTTTGATAAGAATACATCAACAACTATATTTTAGGAATAGGAGAGCTGACCCCTCAACCTTTGAACAGTGTCAGCAAGCTTATCAACAAATTAATGATTAAGTAGGTAAGCGCAAAAAAAATATCCAGCCGATAATTTTAGCATCGCTTTTACTAACAATAATTACCACAAAAAAAGAATCTAAAAAACCCCAAGTTGATAGCCAATTGCCATCTAATTATTTCCATACACAAGAGTCCAAGATCGTACTCGAATAACGGGCGTAGCATCTAAGAGTACGACCTTGAAAGGGTGCTATCAGACCGGACTAGCAAATGGGTTGAAAGTGACGAAACTAGCACCAGCAATGGGATTCGGGTCGAGGCAGCCCACAATCAGCCCTGTAGGTGAATCCCATTAGCTGTCGGTGCCAGCGACTGTCACACAGCGAAAATTTTACCTGCGTACCTCGCTTTCTTGAAAAAAGCTGTAGTGAGGAATCAGACTGATAAAAAGCATTTAACTACTTGCGAGACATATTAGTAGAGCAAGGATTTCTCGCCCTACTAACAGCCTTAAAGCAAAGTAATTGTAGTGGATCCCGGAATGCCGACATTCGCACCTGGGCCAAAGCTTAAACCCACATTACCACCAGTCAAACCTGGAGTATTGGTAATCGTCAGACTAACGCTAGTTTGACCGGGATTAAAGTTAACCGTGCCTCCAGTAAAATCCCTGAATGGATTAATGGTGTAGTCTATGAAGTTAAAAGGTTGACCAGGACCAGTAGGAGGAGCAATCAAATAGTCCACCGAAGCCGAAACCGAAGTATTGCCAGTCCGATTAATTGTAAAAGTTCCAGACTGACCATCAGCAACAGAACCAGGAGACGAACCGTAAGAGAACACAGTCGGAGCCACAAAAGTAGGATCGATAATGCTCAAAACTGCTACTGACGGACTAGCCAAACTGCCACCAGCCAAGAACAAATTCACCGTTTCAGTAGGCTCCCCCGTGATATTGTCAAATAAAGTTTGAATCGGAACTTGTGCGCTAGTTTGTCCGGCTGCAAAAAAGACCCCTTGAGTCACACTGTTGTAATCCGCTGGAGAACTAGCACTACCGTCACCCGTGCTGAACAAAATCGCACTCGCTGCCGTAACGTTGCCACTGCGATTGATGGTAATCGGCGCAGTGCTGCCCTCGTTGACGCTGTAATTAGCCGCACTGAAGAAATACGTGATTGGCGCCGGAGTTGTCGCCGGAGTTGGGGTCGGAGTTGGGGTCGGCGTCGGCGTCGTCCCAGTTGTCGCCACATCATTAATCGTCAAAATTGACGGATTACTGGCGACATTGCCACCGAAGAGCACCAAATTCACCGTTTCCGGCGATTCCAATGTCAAATCACTCAAAGCCGTCACGGTGAAACTAGCGGTAGTTTGCCCCGCAGCAAAATTCAACACCCCCGCCGACGTTCCAGTGTAATCCGGTGCACTGCCTGTTGAACTTGCCGAACCGTCAAGAGTAGAGTAGTTAATCGATGCAGCCGCCGTGCCACCGGTGCGAGTAACGTTAATCGTCGCCACGCCGCCTTCAGCCACAGTGTAATTTGGCTGGGCGAACTGGAAGAGACTTGGAGATGTCGGCGTCGGCGTCGGAGTTGTCCCCGGAGTCGGCGGCACATCATTAATCGTCAAAATTGACGGATTACTGGCGACATTGCCACCGAAGAGCACCAAATTCACCGTTTCCGGCGATTCCAATGTCAAATCACTCAAAGCCGTCACGGTGAAACTAGCGGTAGTTTGCCCCGCAGCAAAATTCAACACCCCCGCCGACGTTCCAGTGTAATCCGGTGCACTGCCTGTTGAACTTGCCGAACCGTCAAGAGTAGAGTAGTTAATCGATGCAGCCGCCGTGCCACCGGTGCGAGTAACGTTAATCGTCGCCACGCCGCCTTCAGCCACAGTGTAATTTGGCTGGGCGAACTGGAAGAGACTTGGAGATGTCGGCGTCGGCGTCGGCGTCGGAGTTGGCGTCGGCGTCGGCGTCGGCGTCACATCAATGCCTTGATATTGAATACTCCGCACTAGGTAGTCGGAACTATCGCTTTTGGGGGAGGTGCCGAGGTAGGCAGCGGTGGGGCTATCGTAGGCTTTGGCGGAGAACCGTAATTCGTCAAAAGCAACGCTAGTGGAACTTGCTTGTATCTGGAATGTGAAATTGCCATCGGCACTATCGCCAATGAAAGTCACTCCATCTGAAGACTGAGCGATCGGTTTTGGAGTGGCAGGAGCGTTGACGCGAGTGATCGTAAAATTGCTAGCCGATACCGGCGCCCCATTATTAAAGAGTTGCAGCAAACCAACTTCATTGCCTTGATCGTCCACTGTAGTAGAACTTGATTTGGGAAATAATCCACTGAGGCCGATCGTGGCGCTAGTGATGTCTTTGTTATCTCCCCATTTCACCTTCAGCGCTTGAGATTGATTGGTGTTGGGGTCATAGTTGATTTCCGCCCGCAATTTATTGACATCGGTAAACCAACCACTATAAGAGCCTAGGACACCAATACCACCGATACCGCCGTAGCTCAACCCGCTTTTAGGGGTTTCGTTCGTTGCTAACGTGAGGTTGCTGATGGGAATAGGGTTAGTGTAGTTCGTTTCAAAGCCATCAAAAGCTATCCCAGACAGTTGGATGCCTTGATCCTGGGCGGCAGTCGGCCATTGTTTAATTAGGTCACTGATGCTGCTGTAATTAGTGGTTGTACCCAAAGAACCAGTGAATGAAGTAGCCATAGATTCTCCTTTGATGATGAGTAATTAAGGATTAGAAGTGACTGAAAACCAGAGGTTGGGCTTTCTTGTAGCGATTTGTCACTGCAAGAAAAATTGCCTCATACGTGCAGGTAAATCAAGTAAAAATGCTTGCCCAATCAGCATCTGAAGGTATTATTGCCCCCGATTAAATATTGAGTGTAAATAATTACACCTATTTAGACCTATTTACATAGGGATGTTTAACTTTCATCATCAATAGGTTTTATCCGGAAAAATTGCGATATTTTTTTCAGCCCTATAAAAAGCGGGTTTTACACATCTGTAGAGGAGAGCTTAAATCCCAAATTCCGAGCCGCCCAAGAGGCCGCGTTTACTGCTTCAGCGGACAAAAGTGAATCAGCAAAGACTATTATGAGTAAAAATACTCAGGATTTTATATATCTACGCATAACCCTGTTGGGAATTTCTAAAAATTGAGGTTCGGGCGTAAGTTAAATCTGATTCTATTAAAAATGCGATGGTAAAAAACCAAGTTTATTGTGGAAGTGAATCAGCAGAAACTTTTATGAGTAAAAACACTCAGGATTTTATATGTCTACGCATAACCCTGTTGGGAATTCCTAAAAATTGAGGTTCGGGCGTAAGTTAAATCTGATTCTATTAAAACAATAGTCCGGACAGTTTTTATATGGCCCAATGGCTTATTCTCTAAGACTTCGCAGCCCCTGTGGATAATTAAATCAATGTCAGCTCCACCCCTGACTTACATTTAATTCGACTTTATTTATGATCCTTGCCCCGCGTAAGCGTGTAGTCTCGTTCCCAAAACTGTCCGGAGTAATGTTAAAAGTGCGATGGTAAAAAACCAAGTGTATTAGTGATCCGTAATGTGATTTACGATCGCCCTCAAGATGTCAAATGGGTTCTCTACTACTGCCAGAGTGACAAAACAGGGTTAATCTGACTAAAGCAAGAATTATGCACTTACCCTCCTCTGATTTGTCAGGGGCAACTCTACAATAAACTCAGTTCCTTCGCCAGCCTGACTGACGCAACTCAGCTTGCCACCGTGAGCTTGAACAATTACCTGATAGCACACTGAAAGTCCTAAACCCGTACCTTTACCCACGGGTTTAGTAGTAAAAAATGGGTCAAAAATCTTGTCTTGAATTTCTGCAGGAATGCCAGTTCCCGTGTCGCGGACAGAGATTGTTACCCAGTCCGGCTCGCTTTGCCAACTACGAATAGTTAATTCCCCCGGTTTGCTCGTTGACTGAAGCGCATCTAAAGCATTGTCAATCAAATTATAAAATACTTGGTTAATTTGACTCGCATGACATTGGACGGGCGGCAAACTGCCGTATTGCTTGTCTATTTTGATATGAGTTTTTAGCTTATTTTGCAGCATCAAGAAACTGCTTTCTAAACCTTCATTCAAATCTACTGGTTTTAATTCAGCGTGGTCTAAACGAGAAAAATTTCGCAGCGTCATCACGATTGAGCGAATCCTCCCGCTGCCTTCCCGCATTGAATTGAGCAGTTTACCAAAGTCTTCTCGAATGTAATCGAGTTCTAGTTCTTCATTGATTCTGACAATTGCTTCCGCTGCTTCCGGGCAGGCATTTCCGGCTTGTTCTAGAGCTTCGTTCAAGGCTTTAAAATATTCTTGAGCGTGAAACAAGTTAGCGTGGATGAAATTGTTGGCGTTGTTAATTTCATGAGCAATGCCCGCCACCATTTGCCCCAAACCTGACATTTTTTCGCTTTGAATCAATTGCTGCTGCGCCGATCGCAATTCTTCTAGTGCAGCCTGCAACTGCTGGGTTTGAGCTTGAGATTTTACCGCCGCATCTTGGACTTGGCTGTAAAGTTCTGCTTGCTGAATGGCGATCGCCATTTGGTTGGCTATCTGGGAGAGCAACTCCATTTCTTGCCGCTGCCAATTGCGGGTATCCCGGCACTCGTGAGCAATCAGCAAACCCCACAGCCTACCGGGAAACTTAGGATTATAGCTTCCGGCTGTGTCCGGGGTATTTTCTTCAGTTCTGGATGTAACAATCGGCACAATCAGATTAGCTTTAACCTGCAAACTATTTAAGAAATCGACATGACAAGGCTCTAAACCAGCATTAAAAATATCATTAATTGCTTTGACTCGCCCTTGCTGGTAAAGATCGGCGTAATCTCCCCGGAAACACTTATCAGCCCCCATATCTCCTAAAATTGAAGGCCAAGGAATCACCATATCTTCAACCACAACTTTTCCTTGCCAGTTGTCTTGAAACTGATAGATGATTACTCGATCGCACTGCAACATTTGGCGGACTTCTCTCACCGCTGTTTGTAAAATAGTTTCCAGATCGAGGGTACTGCGAATTTGGTTGCCGATCAGCCGTAGCAGCGATTCTCGTTCGGCTTGGCGCCGGGTTTTGCTATAGAGTTTGGCTTGATTGATCGCGATCGCCAATTGCGATCCAACCCCTTCTAAAAGCTGCCTTTCCCAATCAGTCCATTCCCGTTCGCGATCGCACTGATGCAAGCCAATTATGCCATTCACTTCACCTTGATAGCGAGTAGCTACTGCCAGCATTGACTTAATCTCCAAAGCTTCGGCAATTTTTCGGGTTTGTGGGTTCAATCCCGGAAAATCGAGAAACTTCGTCACTGCTAGGGAATCTTGTTGAGACACGACTGCAGCTAAATGCGGGTTGTCAGTCATCGGTACTTTCATTCCCAGTTGGATCGGATAGTCCCCCGCGTTGTACTCTCCGCGCGTAACTAAAATTTTTTCTGTATTTGATTCTTTGACTAAAATGCTCACGCGACTGCACTGTAATGCTTGCCCCAGCAATCTGCAGGCCGATGTCAAAATTTCTTCTATGTCAAGTGTACTGCGAATTTCGTTATTAATTTGGTTCAGCAAGTTTGATAACTGAACTTGCTGCTGCATCTGCACTATTAGGGCTTTTTGTTGGTCTACTTCCGGCAGCGAAAGACTTTCTTCCTGCCTCCAGTTTTCAGATTCAGGCAACCGCGAAGTTACTCTTTGCCAGGGGTTTTCGTGCTCTTGTATTTTTAAAGACATATTTACTCAGGAGTTGTACAGTATTTTGATTGAGTCTGGTTTTTTAAACCTATGCTTACCCCGCCAACAGCCCCATCGCAGCTACCAGGACTTTGGAATATCTTAAGACATTATAAAGGATGCCGCCTGAGCAAAGCAATGATTTGCTTTACAAATATTTATATTTAGCAAGTATGCCCTCTGCAGCCGACAATACTAATTGGCGCGTGGCATGGAACTTGGTCAGATGTCAAATAGAGTTAACCGCCCGTTTAAGCGAATAAAATTAATCTAAAATCTATCTTTAGTTCAATGTTTGCGCCGGAACGATCAATATGGAAAATTCAATTCCCGACAATTTCCGTTCGCCAGCAAGCACCGACAACATTACTTCTGGATTGACAGGTAAAGCCCAGATTAAAATAGCTTTGGCGATCGGCAATTCCCGGCTGCACTGGGGATTATTTGTGGGCAAAACCCTGGAGAAAACATGGGATACACAGCATCTAAATACTGATGCGGTTTCCCGGCTCTCGGAGGAGGAAAAAGCCGAATATTTGGTGCAAATAGTAATGAGGTCGATCGAGGAAATATCTTCTCAAAATCTCCTTTGTCTTCCTGCTACTACCGCTTTTTCTAATCCTCGCACACTTTCTTTAGTGCCGCTGCCTCTAATTTTGGCTTCAGTAGTTACCCAGCAAACAGCAATTTGGCAGAGTTATCCTGATGTCCGAATTATTACTTTAGACCAGTTGCCGATCAGGGGACTCTATCCTACCCTGGGAATTGACAGAGCTTTGGCTGTACTGGGCGCTGGCCACCAATTGGATTGGCCAGTTTTACTTATAGATGCTGGTACAGCTTTAACATTTACTGGGGCTGATGTCAATAGGTATTTAGTTGGGGGCGCAATCTTACCAGGTTTGGGTTTGCAGTTATCGTCGCTATCTAAAAAAACTTCTGCATTACCTTTAATCACTTTACCACAAAATCTGCCATACCGCTGGGCGAAAGACACTGCTGGGGCAATTCAAAGCGGAGTTGTGTATGCGACGGTGGCAGGAGTTAGGGATTTTATTGAAGATTGGCGGTGTTTGTTTCCTGATAGCAAAATTGCGGTCACGGGGGGCGATCGCACTATGCTTTTAAAATACCTCACCGCAGCCTTTCCTGATACAGCCGCAGGCTTAATTGACGCACCAGAGGCTATTTTTTGGGGAATTAGCCTGTTAACTGTTGACTGTTGACTGTTGTCAGTTGACTGTTGTCATTTTATCCATTCGCAATTCCCAATTCCCAATTCCCAATAATTACCAATTCCCAATTCACCTAGCAAACTCGCGAATATAGTTGGCCACAACATCCGGGACTTCCTGCGGCAAATTGCTTTCCCCCGGACTGACCAATTGCAGTTCGGCATTAGGAGCCAGAGCAGCATAGGATTGACACAGAGACGAAGCTGCGGGAGTATCTTCAGAACCTTGCAACAGCAAAACAGGCACTTTTAGCAAAGACAAATTCTCATCAACTAATTCCGCTGTAATTTCCGCCCGCCGGCGCCCGAACAGCAACTGCACGGCAACAGGGGACTCCATCAACTGCTGTCTGAACTTTAGCAATCCGTCAATCTTTTTTTTGCTACCCAGCAACTTAGCAATTGGATAGATTGATCGTAGCAACCACAAAGCCAGCGGTGGTTGGCCCATTAGCCAGCTAGCCGTCTGCCACCGCCCCCGCCGGTTGCCAACCTTGACGCCTTCTGGGGCCAACAACACCAAACCCTGAACTCGATCGGGATATTTGATAGCGTAGCTGGTGGCCACCCAGCCGCCCACAGAGTGAGCGATTAAATAAACCTGTCGCAACTTCAAAGTATCGAGGTATTGGGCGAGACATTCTACTTCCAAGTCGATCGAATAATGAAGATTTGGGCGTTCTGAGTCACCAAACCCCAGCAAATCCGGTGCGAAGCAGTGGTAGTAGGGGCTCAAATGTTCGATCGTCCTCAGCCACTGACTGCTGTCGTGCCAAGAACCGTGCAAAAATACTAAATTCGGGCCTTGACCGACTTCGTGCCAGAAGATTTGCCCTACAGAGAGTTTGACCCGAGAATTGCGTAGCGGTGAGTACATCCGGTTAAATATTTAGTAATAAAAAGATGATTAATTTAATGTTCAGAGTTTGTGAATAAAAGTAGGAAAACAGTGAAAATTAATTCCACATTTATATACAGAAAATTTTTGACGGCGAGGTAATTTCCGACTTTGATCAAATTTGGATGCCTCGCCGATTTACGCCAAAGTTGTCAGGCCTTGAAAATAGTCCTGTAAGTGTTGGTTGTTATCGTGGCTGAGCGCGCCCTCCGGCAGCGATGCGGGCAAAAAAGCCTCAACCTCGCTGACTTCAAGCGTATCCTGAACTTGCATTTTTCCCTCTACCTCTGCTGCCACCACGATACAAATCGAGTGCAAGCGAGGGTCTCTATCGGCTGCCGAATAAACACCCACCAAGCGACGGATTTTAACTAAATCGAGTCCTGTTTCCTCCGCTAATTCCCGGCGCACAGTTGTGGGAATATCCTCTCCCCAATCCACCATACCTCCCGGCAGTGCCCAGCGACCGTTGTCGCGGCGGCGAATTAACACAATTCGCCCGTCAGGCAATACGGGAATCACCGCAGTACCAGTGACGGGATGTCGAAAAATCAGTCCCAGCACAGTTTGTACAATTTGCCACAATCGACGCATAAACTCAAAAGCTTGTTTAGGGGAAAGTAATTTCAGGTTTCTTAGCTGGCAGCTCAAAAGTCTTAATTTTTAATTTTTCATTCAGGCGAGAGGTCTGGCAAGTCTGCTAATATCTCGGCTGCGTGAGTTTCTGGTTTGACTTTCCGATAAACCTTTTCAATCCTACCATCAGGGTCGATCGCGAAGGTCGATCGAGTAATTCCCATAAATTCTTTTCCCATAAATTTTTTGAGTCCGTAACAGCCGTAGGCGGTAGCAACTTCGGCGTTTGAGTCGCACAGCAAGGGAAAAGGCAGTTGATATTTAGCTGCAAACTTGGCGTGGGCCCCCGCCCCGTCTGTACTGACGCCGAGGACTGCTATATTGCGCGACTGGTAGTCTGAGTAAATGTCGCGAAAGCCGCAAGCTTCTTTGGTACAGCCAGGGGTATTGTCCCTAGGGTAAAAATAAAGTACAACTCGCCGCCCTCGAAAATCTGCAAGGCTGACGATATTGCCTTGCGCGTCGGGCAGGCTGAAGACAGGAGCTACGTCACCGGGTTGTATAGTCATTGGTCGTATTTGTCAAGAGTTTATAGAAATCTTCTGGAAGATTGACAACATTGCGTCCCGATCAAACCCAGATTCCCAGCGACTTGAATCCCCGTGTTCTTTTTTCTGGGTCTTGTACCGGGTGTGCTATGATCGTCATCGGTCTAAAATTGAGTATAACTAGCCAACGTAAAAACTTAACTGGATTAGTTGAGTGCGTAGTCACACCTAACGGTGTTGCGGTTTAGGAAAGCTAAATTTGAAGAAAACCTAACTACATAAAGAGAACTGATCGAGTACGGTAGGGCATACCGGAATTAACGCTTGGGGAGAAGACACCTATATTTTGGCTGGAGAAATCCTGTCGCCAGTAAGTGACTTCGCTGAACCAAGAATCTCAGTCACCAAGAGTGCACAGAGTGTCAAACTTAAGAATCCCTGGGCGTGAAAGCCCGGGGACTGTCAATGTTTATTAGTGAGGTCAGAATGGCTAAGCGCCGCAATCTCAAGAAAGAGAAGGCACAACGAAATCAAGCATACGCTCGCAAGTTTCGCAAGCGGAGAAATCAAGATATGTTCTCCAACAAGAGAAGACGATTTGACGGCGGTAACGGCGGTGGCATGGGCGCCATGAGCGGTGGCGGCAGAGACAAAGACATGGCTGCTGCTGAAGATTAATTGAGTCAGGCTATCTGCCGAACTTAGAACCAGAGTGGAAAGCACGATCGTTCTAAGGAGAGATAGCCAGCCGGAATTTGTCGAATAATTCAACGATGTTTAGGCGATCCGATCGCGCGCAGCGATAAGTGATTTTCTCACTTGTTCAAACCCGGTACCCCCGTAACTATTGCGAGCCGCCACCACTTGCTGAGGTGCGATCGCGCTGTAAATGTCTGTCTCAAAAGCTGGGTGCAAGTCTTTCCACTCCTCAAGTGTCAAATCTTTGAGGAGTTTGCCCCCCGAAAGGCAAGTTTTGACGACTTTGCCGACAAGGTTGTAAGCTTCCCGGAAGGGAACGCCTTTGGCGGCCAAGTAGTCGGCTACGTCTGTAGCATTAGAAAAGTCTTCTGTAACGGCAGCGGCGAGGCGATCGCCATTAAAGGCGATGCCTTCCCGCAGCAAAATGGTCATTGCTTCCAAGCAACCTTGTACCGTTTTGACGGTATCAAACAAAGCCTCTTTATCTTCTTGCAAATCTTTGTTGTAGGCCAAAGGAAGTCCCTTCACTACTACCAACAAGGCTTGCAAGTTACCGAACACCCGCCCCGCTTTGCCTCGCACCAACTCCGGCACGTCGGGATTTTTTTTCTGGGGCATGATGCTAGAACCAGTAGCGCAGCTATCTTTGAGCGTAATAAATCCAAATTCGTGAGAAGACCACAAAATCATTTCTTCTGACAAGCGGCTCAGGTGTACCATAATCAAGCTGGCTGCAGCGAGAAATTCGATCGCAAAATCTCGATCGCTCACTCCATCTAAGCTATTAGCATAAACCTTGTCAAATTGCAAGAGTTCTGCAGTATAATGTCGGTCGATCGGGAAAGTCGTCCCCGCCAGCGCGCCACAACCCAAAGGCGAAACATTCACCCGCTTGCAGATATCGCCGAGACGTTCCCAATCGCGATCGGTCATTTCAAAATAAGCTAACAAGTAATGAGCCAAACTGATCGGCTGAGCGCGCTGCAAATGAGTGTAACCGGGAATTAAAGTTTCCACGTTACGATCGGCAATATCTAGCAAAACCCCTTGAAATTCCCGCAATTGCTCGCGAATTTCTGCAATGCGATCGCGCAAATACAAGCGAGTATCAGTGCCGGCTTGATCGTTGCGCGATCGGGCAGTGTGCAACTTTTTCCCAGCATCTCCCACGATATCCGTCAGCCGCTTCTCTACAGCGAAGTGAACGTCTTCTGCATCAACTCCCGGAACAAAAAGTCCTTGGCGATATTCGCGGCGGATCTGTTCCAAACCATTGACTAACTGTTCGCCTTCTGCTGCGGAAATAATCCCCGTTTTGGCCAGCATTTTAGCGTGAGCGACAGAACCAGTCAAGTCATACTCAATCAATTCAATATCGAAGCCAATACTAGCATTGAATCGGGCGATCGCCGGGTGCAGCGCCGATTCAAATCTTTGACTCCAAGTTTTTTGTTGTGTTGTCATTGCTGAAGCTAAAACTAGATTATATCTCTGTTGCAGAAGTCTATAAAAACCGATTTGTAGCAAAGACTTTAGTCCTTCCTCCGGTTTGTAGTCAGGACTTTAGTCCTCCCTTCCCAATTCACCAAGAAAAAACTCACGTCCTGACTAACAACTTTTTATACATCTTTTTACCAGAAAAAACTGAAGTCTGGACTACAAAATTGTGAAACTTTTGCTGCATCCGAAAGAAGTGAAGTTGGGGCGACAAACCTTTTAAATCTGTTACCGATACATTCTTCGACAAGAAGTTTAACGAAAAATCCCTTTAAAGAACCAGCCCACAAAAATACCTATAAAAAAAGCTCCTATTTGACCAGTCGAAACAAAATTGTTCCAAGCTTTCTGGAAATTCGTAAAAATTTCGTAACTTTGACCCAAAAGCACCGTCGAACTCAAATGAGATTTCAAAACTACCATGTGAGCAGCATCGTGCCAATTAATCGAGTTGATTAATCCAGCAGTAATTTCCGGCATTAAATTAACTATCATGGTGATTTTCTCCTGCTAAAGGTGTTACCCTGAGTACAACCAGTGTCATATCATCTTCGTTACGATTGCCGATGCCGATAAACTGGTGAACGCGATCGAACAAATAATCCAAAATTTCTTCAGACTGCTGATAATTTTGACAGGCCCACTGAAAAGCCGAGGTCAAGTTATCCTCATCAAACCGATCGCCCCTTTGATTAGAAGCATCGGTAAATCCGTCTGTGTAATAAATAATAGTATCTCCTGGCTGCAATTGAATGTGGGCTTCTTGGTAATGCGAATCAGCATCCAGCCCAATTAACATTCCCTCCAAAGTATCAAGCTGAAGAATCGAATTAGTTGCAGCTTGCCACAGCAAAGGCGGGTGGTGAGCAGCATTGCTGTAAGACAAAACGCGAGTTTTAGGGTCATACTCCGAATAAAACAGAGTCACAAAACGGTGGGAATTTTCCAAATCCGCGTGCATAACCCGGTTTAAATGTTGCAAAATTCTCGACGGCGAGTGGCGGTTCAAAACCTCCGCCCGCAGCATACCCCGTGTCATCGTCATCAACAGGCCAGCCGGTACCCCTTTGCCCATCACGTCGCCGATCACAATGCTCCAGCGGCCCTTGTCGATTTTGGACTTGAGATTTTTAATTAGGGATGGGGGGTGTTCCCCCTCATCTTCCTTGCCGATCGGGTCATAGTCAGCGGGAATAAAATCATAATAATCTCCGCCGACTCTGCTCGCAGTTTGGCAGCGGGCGGCCACGTCAAGGCCCGGAATTTTCGGACAACTACGGGGTTGCAGCCGCAATTGAATTTCCGCCCCGATTTCTAACTCTCTGTCTAAGCGGTCTTTTTCCGCCAACTTAACAGTAAGTTCGTCTTTGCAAATAGCCACAGCGGTTTGATCCGCCACCAACCGAACTAATTTCTGTCTGCTGGGAGTCCAGAGATATTCCGGGTCACTGCTAAAAACATAAAGCCGTCCGCGTTCCAAATTGTTGACCAAAATTGGCGCCCCAAACAAATGAACATCCGGGCCCAAATAACGACCGACTTGCAGGTCGAGACTAGAAGTTTGCCCAGAGGTTTCCGAAAACGTTCCAGCAGTAGCGCCCGCACCTGCTGTAGCTTGCCTGGTGGCTATTTCCAGCGCTTTTCGCATATCTTGGCACTGCCGTCCTTCCTGACAATGCAACTGCTGGAACCTGACTTGACCGTTGGGTTTGAAAAGCACTAAAGCTCCCCCGTCGGCGTCCGTAACGCGAGTCGCCACCAAAGGCACCAACTCCAAAAATTGGTTGAGATTGTTAAAACTTCGCAGGGCAAATCCCAGCGAGCCCAACATATCTTGAACGTTGTGCTGATATCGGTGCAAACGCGCCACCAGTTCTTTGAGGGCAAATACTGGCGTCGCATCGGTGGAATTGCGACCCGAAGGGCGGTCAGCAGGTTGAGGTGAGGGGCGAGGCAAAGGCACAGCAGTCATTGTAAATGTGTGATTTTCGATCTTAGACGGAGTAATGATTGAGGACTTACGGGCCACTTGAACAGAAACCCGTTTTTTTTTCGAGCAAGTAGTTTGGTTTGATCGAGTAAGTTGGGCACTAGGACATGAGTATAAACTTAAGTCTAAAATTCTTAAGAAATCTGGTTTATAGCTGAGTCTAAATACCCCTAAATCCACGCCGCTTGCTTTATTTGGGGGGCCCTAAGACCGCAGCGGCTTCCCTTAAGCAGGGGGACTTTAACCATTTGCTGTCGCCCTTCTTAAGGGGAGGGCCAGGCAGGGCTGTTTCGGGGCAACTACGGGGGGATTGCCCCTACGGAAAACCAAGGTTTTGTAGGGCGGTGCCCCTGTGCCCGCCCAGCCCATAAACGAGTCGGGGTTTCAGATATCGGGGCAGCCACGGGGGGCAGCCACTACGAGAGAATGAAACAGCCCTGGAGGGCCAGGGGTATCGGGAAGATTGTGCAATCAGACAGCAGACTGATACTAAATTTGAGCTTAATTTGACACGCTACTGGCACTTTGAATCCAAACCAGCAAGAACAGGGGAAAGTATTGTTTCTAGGTATTTAGTTTTCACTCGCCGCCCGTGGTGGCGCAAGTCCTGCGATGGTAGTTTGAGGTTAAGGATTTGAGATTTTGAACCTCTGTACCCGCCTCCAAAAATCGGGACGACCACAGATACCTGATCAATCTAAAATCTAAAATCTAAAATCTAAAATCGAGTAGGGCTTCCACAAATTCGTAACTAGAAAACGGGCGCAAGTCTTCGATGCTTTCCCCGACTCCAATAAAGCGGATGGGCAGACCAAGCTGCTGCACTACTGCTAGGGCAACACCACCTTTAGCAGAACCGTCGAGTTTTGTCAATACTACTCCACTTAATTTGGCCGATTCTGCGAACACTTCTGCCTGTCGCAAACCATTTTGACCCAGTGTGGCATCCAAGACCAGTAGAGATTCTACGGTAGCGCCTGGGGCTTTCTTGTCTACAATGCGACGGATTTTACTTAATTCGTCCATCAGATTTTTTTTGTTTTGCAGGCGGCCTGCGGTGTCTACGATCAGCAGTTCTGTGCCGCGGGCGCTGGCGGCGGCGATCGCATCAAATACGACAGCAGCCGGATCGGTATTTTTTCCTGGGTTGGCGATAATTTCAACGCCACTGCGGGAACCCCAAACTTTCACCTGTTCGACGGCGGCGGCGCGGAAAGTGTCGGCGGCGGCAATTAGGGTTTTGTAGCCGGATTTTTGGGCAATGTGGGCAAGTTTGCCGATCGTCGTAGTTTTGCCCGCACCGTTGACTCCTACGATTAACCAGATGTTAAAAGTGTCTTTTTCCGGGGCAAATGTCAGGCTGTAGGCGGGATTACCGGCGGCGGTTTCGGCACAGGGAGCGTCCAGAATGTCGCGCAGGATGGTTTTCAGGTAGGCGAGAGCCTGTTCTGGGGGCAGCACTTCTTGTGTGAGTCTTTCTTGGAGGCGACTGATAATGATGTCGGTGGCTGCGACTCCGACATCGGCTTGCAGGAGCAAAGTCTCAATTTCGGCTACTGCGTCTTGATTGAGCGGCCCTTGACCGACGATCGCTTTTAGTCGATTAATTAAGCTGCGACGAGTTCTTTCTAAGCCTTTCCGCAGTTTTTGCAGCCAAGTGATTTCTTCGACAGATACTTGGTCTGGTCGGCGGCCTTGACTGGCTAAGATTTCTGAAGACCACAGGAAGCCTTCGTCAAAGGCGAAACCGGGAATTTCTTCGATAATTGCGGCTCTCTCGGCGGCGGCTGCAATTACGTCTGGTTCTTCAATGGCAGTTTCTTTGAGGCGTTCGATGCGCTCCATGCGATCGGCCTGAGCTCTGGCCCAAAAGGGCAAGGCTTCGGCTGCTTCGCCGTCGGATGCGAGTGATTCGGTTTCTACAACCTCGGTTGCAGGTTCGGCAATTTCTATATTTTCTGCTGTAACTTCTAATTGTTGAGCTATCGGTGCAATGTCGATCGCCCCGGCTGTGGGTTGCAGGGTTTCTGCAATTTCTGCAGGCGTTGCTGCATCGAGTTCCGAAACCTCGGTTGCTTCAACTGTTGCTGGTGCTGCAACTTCTGGAACTTCTGCAACAGTTGGTGCTGTGGGTGCTGGTTCAAGTTCGATCGTCTCTGTTGCTTCAATAATCGCCGGTTCTGCAACTTCTGCAACTGTCGCGATTTCTGCTTCGGCTGCTGGAACATCGGGCGCTGCTGTCTCGGAAACTTCTGTTTCGGGTTTTTGCTGTTTTTGAATATTTTTGTAAGCAGCTTTTGCCCAATTAAGATAATCTTCGGCTACAGCAGGAGAAGCTTGCTCTGTTGTATCTGTTTGAGGCTCAACCGGTGCGGATTTTGCCGACTCATCTTGCGGCTGTTCGGGTGTTGCCTCTGTTTCAGAAGATTTGTTTTCGCTGTACTGGCGACGAAACCAATTAAATACCATAGGAAATTGGGAATATAGTTATTAGTCCTTAGTTTAGAGCGGATTGCGGATTGCGGATTGCGGATTGCTAATGACTCTGGGTACGGTTCGCGCCCCGGCCGCACCCTCCGGGTAAGGTGTCCACCAAGCACCCGGAGGACTGATGACTAAGGACTAGGGACTAACAACTTCTGCATTGATTTTATCGACTACTCGGCGAAGGACTCCGTTGATGAAGCGATGTCCTTCGTCGCCGCTGTAGCGTTTTGCCAGTTGGACGGCTTCGTTGACGCTGACTTGTTCGGGTAAGCCGAGATATAGCATTTCGGCGATCGCGATTCTCATGATATCTCGATCGATCCGGGGCAACCGTTCTATTTGCCAGTCTACAAGGGATTCCGAGAGCAATTCATCAATTTGAACACGGTTGGCGCTGACTTTCGTCAGAATTTGCAAAGCATAGGTGCGGACATCTTGCTGGTTGGCTAGCTGGATTAGTTCTGGAAACTCCATTGCTGAACCGAGACGGTTGATTGCGGTTTGGGTGAGTTCGACTGCTTCCCGTACCATTGTTCTAGCACTTTGTATATCGGAGGCGCGGATTTCGCTGGCAAGCAGTTTGTCGCTACTCCGCTGCACTTCGGATGCTGCTGCTTCTAGGGATTCTTGAACTTCTGCTGTCAGGGTACGGATGGCGGCGAGGAGAACATCTTGCAGTTTCTTGGCTTCTAAGATTTCTGGATTCGTCGGCAGTTGGCTGATGCCGAGGAGGGCGAGTTCGCGTGCTGTTTCGCGGGCTTTTTTCATAGTTTTTAGATAGGAATTGAGAATTTAGGAATTTGGGAATTTTTGAGATTGCTAGGCGCTGGTTCAGAGCATAGACTTGGACTTTAGCAGAAAAACTCGCAAAAAACCCGCCCTGAGTCACGATTGTTTCTGGGTAGGTTTTGGAGAGATATTATCTGTTATGGGGAAAGTAAAGTTTAGAGTTTCAAACCCGCTAAACCGCGAGCATCTGAGTTTTGCTTTTACAGGAGTGCGAGCGGGACGCCCGCTATATATATATGTAGCGGGCGTCCCGCTCGCACTCCTAAAAAACGCTTTTTACTCTCATTGAGATGCTCTCTAAACCTGACTCTACAGATTGATGTCTTCGTTTAGTCTTCTTCGACTGGAACAGCCTGGTATCTTGATTCGGATACCAAGGGTTCGAGTGTTTTGCCCTTAATATTTTCGGGGGTTACTGCAATTGAGTTGTTGGGGTTCACGATGCCGCCGGAGATGATGACTTTAAAGGCATCTTCGATCGACATAGACAAATTGACTAAATCTGCCTCCGGGACTATAGCGTACCATCCGGTGGTGGGGTTGGGAGTGGTGGGGATGAAAATGCCGATCGGGGTTTCACCGGAAAGGTGAGGCGGGATGTCGTTACTCTCGATCGTACCCGTCACAAATGCTAAAGTCCAGATTCCCCGCCGGGGATATTCCACTAACACCACGCGGCGAAATTTGTCGTTTGAGTTGAGGAGGGTTCCCAGCAGTTGTTTGAGGGTTTTGTAAACCGAACCCGCTAGGGGAATTGCCTGCAACACCCGTTCGCCAAAGTCTAGCAGCCACTTGCCGAAAATGTTGCGGGCCATTAAACCGATGACTAAAATGCTCAGCAGGGGTACAGCCAGCCCTACTAAAAGATTTAGCAGATTCACCAAAATCGGGTGGAGTCCGTCAAAAGGGTTGATCTGCTTGGGAATTTTGGTGAGAAAATTGATCACCCAACTGGCGACGGTAATTGTCAGCCAGATGGTGGTAGCTAAGGGTATCACTACCAATAGTCCTGCGATCAGGTCGTTTTTTAAGTCTTGTTTGATGCGTTGGAGCACGGCGGGTCAAATCTCCTCGTAACTGGTTGCCAATAACCTGAATAAACCTGAGACTAAAGCAACTGCACGGGCTTTACTGGATGTCACCATAGACAATCGTCTTCAATTCTGCTAAACCCTACCCTTTCTGAGGGGGAAGAGTTAGGGATCGCCGGTGCTGTACCTTTATTTTAAAGAATTATTGCAAGTTGGCGCTTAGTTTTAATATATGCGGGCTGTGCACCAGCTCACCGTATTGTATATTTTAAGACATTTTGGGTCGGTTCAATCAATAAGCCGATCGGTCAGAGACAGCCGGGGAGTCGCAGTGTAGCGAGTCCAGATCAAATTTTCTGTGATTTGCATAGGAAATTAATTGGTCGATCGAGCTTTCTCAGATTTTCGGCTGGGTGGCACTTCGTTGTACCGAATTCAGGGGAACCTCTGCAGGTTGACTACAGAGTCTCTGCCAAAATATATCTTTGGATAGATGCAGTATAACTATATCTTAGTATGAAAGCGGTGATTTTTGATGGGCGACAGCGATAAACAAAACAACAGTTACCTACCATGCAACTGTTGCATGGTAGGCAAATCCGGCAAAAAGTAAAGCATACAGACCAGCAACTTTGACTTTTTTGACAGGATTGATCGATATTCAGGAAATAAGGGCATAATTCAACCGAATTCGAGCTTGAGAGGAGCGACAAAGCAATATAGAATTAACTTGGGCATCACTACAAAAAAATAATCTGCCAAACGAGGTAGCAGTAGTTAGTAGCAAGCGAGATAAATTACTACATAGCTAGTTGTTTCTAGCCAGAAGCGCAAAACTATTTGTTTAACAGGGTATAGCTAAACTGCTACATAGAAGCAAGACTCCAGCGATGCCGATTTCTTGGAAGCCGACGGAAGTTAAGGAAAAACAAGCGTACTAGCCGCTCAAGTCAGAGCGGGGATTTACCCCGCTGCAAGCAGCAATAGACTTGATTAGAAGCTAGGATTGAGATATGAATGCTCAACTCATGAAACCAATTGATTTTTACATTTTTTTATGCCATTAAAAACGCAAGACTTTTGTGGGCTTCACTTAAAGCCGCAGCCAGATCAAATTTTGTATCAGATAATTAATATTTAAGTAAAAGGAATTTTTGTGAAAACGCTCAATATCCTCTTAGTAGAAGACAGTCCCCTAGATGCCGAACTGATTGAGGCATATCTAATGGATGGCGGGCTCCAATTTTCTCTGGTGTGTGTGGAAAATCGAGAAGACTTTGCCACGGCGCTGGAAAAACAACGCTTTGACATTATTTTGGCAGATTATATGCTGCCTTGTTTTAACGGTATAGCTGCGCTGGAAATTGCCCACACTACTTGTCCGGGAGTGCCGTTTATTTTTGTTTCGGCTACTTTGGGTGAGGAAGTAGCGATAGAAACTTTGAAAAGCGGCGCTACTGATTATGTTCTCAAACGCCGTTTGATACGGCTGGTGCCGTCGATTGAGCGGGCCCTGCGGGAAGTTCAAGAACGGAACGAGCGCAAGCAAGCCGAAGCACAGCAGCAGGAGAGCGAAGCTCGATTTCGGATCATGGCGGATACCGCGCCGGTAATGATTTGGATGTCGGACACTGACCAACTTGGCGATTACTTTAACAAAGTTTGGCTGGAGTTTACCGGTAGAACTTTAGCGCAAGAAATGGGCACGGGTTGGATGGAAAACTTGCACCCTGATGACTTGCCAGAATGTCTGGATATTTACCAAAAAGCCTTCCACGCTGGCAGCGAGTACCGGCTCGAATGCCGGCTGAGACGCTATGACGGTGAATACCGCTGGGTTTTGGGTACAGGCGTACCCCGGTACAGACCCGATCGCACTTTTGCAGGTTACATCGGTTCTTACATCGATATTAGCGATCGAAAACAGGCAGAACAAGAACGCGCTGCCGCTTTGTCCCGCGAACAAGCAGCGAGGTTGCAAGCAGAAGAAACAGCTAAAGCGCTGCAATCGGCAAACGATAAAATTACTAACATTCTCGAAAGCATTACTGATGCTTTTATCGCTGTTGATTTAAATTGGAACTATACCTATCTCAACCACCAAGCTATTGAGCTGTTAGGCAGACCACAAGCAGAACTGATTGGTAAAAAAATGTGGGATATATTTCCCTGGGCTGTGGATTTACAGTTTTATAAAATGGCGACCAAAGCATTAGCAGAAAAGGTAACGATCGAGTATGAAGAATTCGTACCGTTATGGAATAAGTGGTTGAAGATGCGTTTTTATCCTTCTGATTCTGGTTTGTCGGGTTACATCCAAGACGTTACCGATCGCAAGCAAACAGAAGCTGCACTCCAGGCTAGCGAAGAAAAGCTGAGAATGTTAGCCGAAGCTAACTTGATAGGAATTATCTTCGGGGATGTTGACGGCGGTATCATCGAGGCCAATGATGAATTTTTGCGGATAGTTGGTTACACGCGGGAACAGTTGCAGCGCGGTGAATTAAACTCGATTGACATCACGCCGCCGGAGTACCAGTCTCTCGACAAGAAGGGGATGGCAGAGGCACAAGCAACGGGGGCTTGCACTCCCTACGAAAAGGAATTCTGGAGGAGAGACGGTAGCCGGATTCCGGTGTTGATCGGATATGTTTTGCTGGCGCAAAAGCGGCAAGAATCTGTGGGTTTTATTCTCGATTTAACGGTTGGCAAGCAGTTGGAAAGAGAACTGCAAGATCGAGCCGAGGAATTGGCGCGGGCGAACCGGATTAAAGACGAGTTTCTAGGAACTTTGTCCCACGAATTGCGGACGCCGCTGAATGCGATGCTGGGATGGGCACAACTGCTGCGAAACCGCAAGTTTGACGAAAAAACGACTGTTCGGGCTCTGGAAACGATCGACCGCAATACACGAGCGCTGGCAACTCTGATCGAGGATTTACTGGATGTGTCACAGATTATTACCGGGAAACTGTCGCTGAATTTGCGTTGGGTGGATGTGATTTCGACTGTTGAGGCTGCGATCGATACTCTCGCGCCCGCGATTGCGGCCAAAAATATTGAAATTGTGACGGATTTCGACCCAACGGCAGGACGGATTTTTGCCGATTCCGGTCGCTTGCAGCAGGTAGCGTGGAATTTGCTGTCGAATGCGATTAAGTTTACTCCAGATGGCGGGCAGGTGAGGGTGGCGGTGCGAAAGATGGAGAGGACTTTGGCCCGTGAGGAATCCGCTTGCTGTAAAAATTTGTCGCCCGCTAGTGTCGAAATTGAGGTTAGTGACACGGGACAAGGGATTTCAGAAGAGTTTTTGCCGCACGTTTTCGAGCGGTTCAGCCAAGCTGACAGCTCTACAAGGCGCTCGTACAACGGATTGGGTTTGGGTTTGGCCCTAGTGCGGCATTTTGTGGAAATGCACGGGGGGACGGTGCAAGCCGAATCGGCCGGGAAGGGAAAAGGGTCGAGGTTTTTAGTGAGATTGCCAATTCAACAGCTTCATTGCGACGCTGGATTGTCTGTTGCTGGACTTGTGGAGTTAGCGATTCCTCAAAGCAGGGCGCGAGCCCCTGTAAAGGACTCTTTTGTCAGCAGCAATCTTTCTGGAGTGCGAGTCTTGGTGGTCGATATCGACGCGGATTCCCTGGATTTTGCGTGTACAGTGCTCGAAGATTGCGGGGCCCAGGTGGAGACTGCTAACTCTGGAATGGCTGCCATGGAGGTGATTGAAAGGCTGAATCCGGATGTGTTGGCGATCGATATCGGGATACAGGCCCTTGACGGAGAGGCTCTGCTGCGGCAAGTGCGATCGCGGATGGTGGACAGGGAAATTCCGGCGTTGGCGTTCACGGCGGTTGGTAGGGTAGAGGAACGGATACGGGCACTGCAGCAAGGTTTTCAAATTTACGTGCCCAAGCCGATCGAGCCTGCTGAGTTGGTGGCGGTGGTGGCAAGTTTGGCGGCGCGCTCAAAGATTTTAGATTTTAGATTTTAGATTGACTCCGCGATGACGGATGTCGTAACTACACATCATTTTTCTTGCATTCGAGCGATCGGAAAATTCGGCAGAACAACGTTTTTCTTAGTAGGAATCAGAACTCTATCTAACTTGTCAAGCCCCAACAGTTATAAATTTAATTAGCCTCAAAGTTGGTAATTTTTGATACTGATAGCAGTTTCTAAAACGAATGCAACTGTAGAAAAGTTCCCAACCCTGATCATCATCAGTAGTCCGACTTCTAAAATCTAAAATCTAAAATCTAAAATCTAAAATCTAAAACTGTATGAGTTGCAGGGACGATCGTCCTTAACTGTATCTCCTCAAATATCAAGTTCAGTAAATACGTGCTTCAATTGAAAAATGCCATGTCGGGGTCAATGCTTCTCGCACTCCTCTATTTCGCGCCCTACAAGGATTTTGTGTCGCTCTTGGATTTTTCTGGGCCCTGGTTTCAACTATCGACTAGATACCAGTTGCACCCGACCGGCATCCATTTCATCCATTAATAACTCTAAAGCCTCATAATCAATATCGGAGATGTAGCCCAAACGGGTGAGCTCGTAGTTGATTTCGTTTTCAATGTCAGGCGTTAACTGCTTAATGTAGAGGGCTTTTTCTACAAGATTACGAATAGCATAGGTTGCTTGCATAGTAGCTCAGAGAACTCCGTACAATTTAATTATTATCTGAACAGCCGATCGCGCGCGTGATCTAAATCAGAACTAACAAGTGATTTCAATTACATTATTCACTTTTATCTAACAGCCAGGGGACAGTCGATCGCATTTTTTAGAATTCTCAAGACTAAACCTGCCCGCATAAATAAAAAATAGTATAGTAGCTTACGTTTCCTTCGCAAATCTTGCACAAAATTTTATAAAAAAGAGTCAATAAATAAAGATTCAGTAAAATTACTGAAAACAACTGGTCGATTTCGCTCAGAGCAAGTTAGGCTCAGAGTAATCAAGTAGGTTTAGGCTTACATCTGTCCAGCACAGTAGTTGAAAGTACGTAGCAACCATAGGTTTGACATATGCAGACACTTCTTGCCCATAAACCAATTACGGTGATTCGACCCCTAGACCACCTGAATGCAGCCACCTGCGGAGAATTCGGACGGCAACTCATGACAGCAATTGCAGCCCCCGGGGTTGTAGCGGTACTCGTAGATTTGGGCGCAGTAAAATTTATTGACAGTGCCGGTTTGATGGCATTGGTTTCGGGCCTGAAGCAGGCGAAAAAAATGGGGCGCAGGTTTAGTCTTTGCTCAGTATCCCCCGGGATTAAGATGATTCTGGAACTCAGCCAACTCGATCGAGTTTTTGAGATATTTGAAAATGTCGATAGCTTTGAAGCCGAAAACTCCTGCGTAAAACAACACTGATAAAGCCTCCTGAACGACGAGAACAGGCAAAAAAACACAGCAAATTCGGTTAAATGCCCGAAAAGACAGACTACTGTCGTTGGCGTGTTGGCAGATTTTAAGGTAGGCTGCTTAAGAGTCGCAAATATTTAGCGAGTCGAGCCGTGGCAGTAAAAGTCGAAGAATTACTTACAGCAGACATTAATCAGCCTGCTCGTTATCTGGGAAATGAATTGGGGGCTACGCACAAGCCTTGGGACGGGGCGTTGGTGCGCTGGGTTCTCACTTACCCAGAAGTTTATGAAGTTGGTGCTTCCAATCTGGGGCACATCATCCTTTACAACATTTTGAACGCAGGGCCGAGACAGTTGTGCGATCGAGCTTATTTGCCCGCACCAGATTTGGCAGCAAAACTGCGATCGACCAAAACTCCGCTGTTTGCCGTAGAATCGAGGCGATCTCTCACAGAATTTGATATTCTGGGCTTCAGCCTCAGCTACGAACTCGGAGCCACAAACATTCTGGAAATGCTCGATTTAGCCGGCATTCCCCTAACTTGGCAAGAAAGAGCAACAAATCCCCAAAACGGTCAAATACCGCTGATTTTTGCTGGCGGGCAAACGGCAACTTCCAACCCAGAACCCTACGCAGACTTTTTTGACTTCATCGCTTTGGGTGATGGAGAAGAGTTGCTGCCAGAAATTGGCTTGATTTTGGCAGAAGGCAAAACAAATAATTTGAGCCGAGAAGCATTGCTGCTGGATTTAGCGCAAATTCCAGGCGTCTACGTCCCGCAATTCTACGATATGGCGGCCGACGGTTCTGTTCATCCCAACCGCCCGCAAGTTCCAGAACGAATTCTGCGCCGCGTGGCGACTCCGATACCAGCTTATTCGATCGGCCTGGTTCCCTACGTCCAGACAGTACACGACAGATTGACAGTAGAAATCCGCCGGGGATGCACCCGCGGCTGTCGCTTCTGTCAGCCGGGAATGCTGACTCGCCCCGCGCGCGATGTCGAACCGCAGCAAGTCGTAGAGGCGATCGAACAGGGGATGCAAGCCACCGGGCACAGCGAGTTTTCCCTGCTTTCCCTGAGTTGTTCCGATTATCTGGCACTCCCAGCAGTTGGGATGGAAATCAAAAATCGCCTGAAAGATAAAAATATTTCTCTGTCTCTACCCAGCCAGCGGGTTGACAGATTTGACGATAATATTGCCGACATTCTCGGCGGTACGCGACAAGGCGGTTTGACTTTTGCCCCAGAAGCTGGTACTCAGCGAATGCGCGACATCGTTAACAAAGGTTTGACCAACGAAGAATTGCTTCGGGGTGTCAAAACTGCGGTCGATCGCGGCTGGGATAAAATCAAGCTGTATTTTATGATCGGTTTGCCCGGAGAAACAGATTTTGATGTTCTCGGCATCGCCGAAACAGTCCGCTGGCTGCACAGGGAATGCAGGATCGATGGCAGGCGAGGACTCACTTTTAACTTGACAATTTCTAATTTTACGCCTAAGCCTCACACTCCTTTTCAGTGGCACTCGGTTTCTACTGCTGAGTTTTCCCGCAAGCAAAAACTCCTGAAGGAAGAGTTTCGGGGAATGCGGGGCGTCAAGGTGAATTACACTGATGTGCGGATTTCGGCAATGGAGGATTTTGTCGGACGGGGCGATCGACGTTTGGCTGCTGTAGTCCGCCGCGCTTGGGAACTTGGCGCGGGTATGGATGCGTGGTGGGAAAGCTTGGATAAGGCATATAAAGCTTGGACTCAGGCGATCGATGAGTCGGGCCTTACCTGGAAATACCGCCAAGTCGAAAGCGGCGAGTGGAATCTTTTTGAGAAGGAAGAGGAGAAGGAAGAAGGAAGTTCGGCAACGGATTCTGTAACGGATGTAACGGATGTAACGGATGTAACGGATGTCAGTTCGATGTCCGTCGGAAGAAGGAAGAAGGAAGAAGGAAGAGAAATCAAGGAAGATTTTCCCAATTCTTCGGATCTCCCCCTCTCCCCCTCCCCCTCTCTCCCCCTCTCTCTCGATCAGGCCCTGCCTTGGGATCATTTAGATACGGGGATCGACAAAAACTGGCTTAAAATTGACTTGCAAAAGGCTTTAGAAGCAGCGACGGTTCCCGACTGTTCCTTTGAGGGGTGTTCGCGCTGCGGGGTTTGTGGCACTGATTTCGGACACAATGTGGTTGTGGATGCGCTGCCAATTCCTGAGTTTGCTGGGGAGTTTGTCCCGAATACGGAGCGGAAACAGCGTTTTCGGGTTTGGTTCGGGAAGGTGGGCGATATGGCTTTGGTTGGTCATTTGGATTTGATCCGATTGTTCGATCGAGTGGTCCGCAGAGCCGATTTGCCGATTTCGTTTACCGGCGGGTTTCACCCGAATCCTCGGATTTCTCTGGCAAATGCTCTGCCTCTGGGTGTTACCAGCACTGGGGAAATTGCCGACTTTGAGCTCACTGAGTCGATCGATATTGAGAGTTTTCGGGAAAAGTTGGCCGCTAAGCTGCCGGAAAATATTCCGATTTACAAGGTTGAGTCGATCGATCTCAAGGCTCCTTCTGCTAACCAGTTGTTAGAAGCAGCGGAGTACGTAATTACTGTCGCTGTAGGGGGTTCGCTGACAGAAAATGGCGAATTAGACCTGGAAAATGCTGCTCCTGTCTCCGTGGCTCCTGATGCCAATTGGGAAGCTTGGGTTAAGACGATCGCCGAAACCGAGGCTTTTTGGCGGGTGCATACTACTAAGTCGGGAAAGACGAAGGATGTCAATTTGCGCGATCGGCTCCACAAACTAGAACTTGTAGAGCAGAAACCAGACAGCACCTCTGCTAAGAGTGCTACATCCGAAGGTAGAGCCGTCTTGCGCTTTACCGGCAGTTGTCGCAGCGATGGCAACTTGCTAAAGCCAGAACATATTGTGTTCATGCTCGAACAAGTCAGCCAGCAGGAAATTCAGCTTCTACAGGTTCAGCGTAGTCAGCTAATCCTGGGTTATGGTTAAGATAGGGAAGCCGTGGTGGAATATTTCACCTTTGGCTCTCGATCGGGATGTGTCGTTTCACGCTATAATCGCTTGTTATGGAAGCCGCGGCGGCTCGAGCGCTTTAGTCGCTCGCCGCCCTCGTCAACCAGCAACGCGGGCTGGGTGCAAATTGCTTCTGTTCAAGACTTCAAGCCTTTTTGTTGTACATTCACGGGCTAAATCTAGCGCCAAACCTGCAGGAGCGGGGTCTGAACCAAATTTAGCGATTAATTTCGATCGATCGACTGGTTGTCGGTGGTCGGCTTATTCAAAAATCTCACGGTTCAAACCGCAGAACGGGTATTCAACAATAGATGTTTTTGGCGGGTCAAAAAACGGAGATAAGCCCCCGACTTAAGTCGTGGAGAACCAAAAATTTTAGATTTTAGATTAAAGTTCCAGCTCCCAGATTCATCTTTGGAGTAAATCTAAAATCTAAAACCTAAAATCTAAAATCGACTGACCCGTCAAAAAACGGAGATAAGCCCCCGACTTAAGTCGTGAAGAACCAAAAATTTTAGATTTTATACTTTAGTTCAATCTCCCAGATTCATCTGTGGAGTAAATCTAAAACCTAAAATCTAAAATTTAAAATCTAAAATCGACTGACCCGTCAAAAAACAGAAATAAGCCCCCGACTTAATTCGTGGAAAACCAAAATTTTAGATTTTAGACTAAATTTCAATCTCCTAGATTCATCTGTGGAGTAAATCTAAAATCTAAAATTTAAAATCTAAAATCGACTGACGAGGTTTTAGGGTTCGCAGGGGCAGAGGTTGCAGTCGAATGCCAAGCTGGTGTGTGTTGAGTGCGATCGCACAAGAATTCAACAAAAGTGTAGGCGCTTTCACTCCTACCTACTTTCCCTCAAAACCAGCCCTCAACCACCACGCAAGCGGAGTTATCAGTTCGTAGTGTTAAGTTGTGTGTTAAGAAATTGGTACGGTGTCAATGAATTTATTCGCGCTCGTTCAAAGGAAGAGTTGTAAGTGTTGAATTTTGAGTATTGATTTCGCAATTGTCAACTCAAATCTCAATATTGCTAACTCGATAAAAGCCTCCTTATTTCTATCTCTCAGATTTATCTGCTGAGCATAACTCATAACTCTGTACGGGCGGGTTTAACTACTTTATCTGTAACAGTTAACAGTTAACTGTCACAGATAACTTTCCTTCCACCCTGCACCAACTCACAGCTAATAACTCTTCAAGCTACTACTAATTACAGTCTAAGTCAGAGGCACTATGAGTGCGTAAGTGTCTCTAACTTGCTGCCAGTTTTTTGAGGAAATTGAATGACAAAGCAGATAGTTATAGCAGAGCAGCATCGCATTGCTGCCGTCTTTTCAGAAGATCAAATCCAAGAACTTGTGGTAGCCACAGGCAGCCACCAAGTCAGTGACATTTACTTGGGAATTGTTGAAAATGTACTCCCTGGGATAGATGCGGCCTTCGTTAATATTGGCGACCCAGAACGTAACGGGTTTATGCACGTCACAGACCTCGGCCCGCTGCGCCTTAAACGCTCGGCAGGAGCAATTACAGAACTCCTGACCCCCCAGCAGAAAGTGGTGGTACAGGTAATGAAAGAACCGACGGGCAGCAAAGGCCCCCGGCTGACAGGCAACATTACCCTGCCGGGCCGCTATTTGGTACTGATGCCCTACGGCAGGGGAGTCAATCTCTCGCGGCGGATCAAGTCGGAAGCCGAACGCAACCGCCTCAGAGCCCTGGCTATTTTGGTGAAACCGGCCGGGATGGGGCTGCTGGTACGCACTGAGGCTGAAGGGATGACTGAAGAAGCCATCATGGAAGATTTGGAAGTCCTCCAAAAACAATGGGAAGCCGTTCAACTCGAAGGCGGTACTTCGCGAGCGCCGGCACTGCTCAACCGGGATGACGATTTTATCCAGCGGGTGCTGCGAGATATGTTCAGCGGTGACGTGAATCGGATTGTGGTGGACTCGCAAAATGGAATTAAGCGGGTGAAGCAGCAGTTGATGAGCTGGAACGGTGGTAAACTTCCTGCGGGAGTTTTGATCGACCACCACCGAGAGCGCGCCTCGATTTTAGAATTTTTCCGGGTTAATGCTGCGATTCGAGAAGCCCTCAGACCAAGGGTTGATTTGCCTTCGGGTGGTTATGTGATTATTGAGCCGACTGAGGCGCTGACGGTGATTGATGTCAACTCTGGCTCGTTTACTCGATCGGCGACGGCTCGGGAAACGGTACTCTGGACAAATTGCGAAGCAGCCACGGAAATTGCTAGACAACTGCGGTTACGCAATATTGCCGGGGTGATTATTGTTGACTTTATTGACATGGAATCCCGCCGCGATCAGTTGCAGGTGCTGGAACATTTCAATAAAGCTCTCAAAGCTGACAAAGCTCGACCGCAAATCGCTCAACTGTCGGAATTGGGACTGGTAGAACTGACTCGCAAGCGCCAAGGTCAAAATATTTACGAGTTGTTCGGCCACAGTTGCCCTACTTGCAGCGGGTTGGGTCATCTGGTGCACTTGCCTGGGGAAGAAGACTTCGCCGCAGCGGTGCGGGAATCGGGCGATCGTACTGTTGCTACATCGAACCGCGTTTTGTTGAATTTGCCAGAAGGATTGGAACGTCGCAGCTTGACGCCTGTGGCGGCTGCAACTCCTGCCCCGGTGCGGGAAGAACGCCCCCCCGAACCTGCTAGGGCTGCTTGGGAACCTCAAAGCGAAAGTTTGGATTTTGAGACCGGCAGCAACGCATCGCCTTTGGACTTGCTCAACCATCCCAGCTATCAGGATTTGGGGAACGGAACTAGACGCCGCCGCCGCCGCCGGATTGGCGAAGAGCCTTTTGCTCTCCCGGCGGAGGAGGAACCGGTACGTAGCAAGTTGCGGCTGCCGAATACTTCGAGCGCGCCCGTCGCGGATACGCGCTCTGAGTATCTGGCCCCCCCCGGCATCCGGGCCGCTTCGGAGGGCTTCGGGCTGGTGAATATGGCGACTGTTGGCAGGCGCGAGGATTTCGATCGCGTGCGGCCGGCTAAGTCTGAGTTGATGAAGCCGATGGTTGAGCCTCCAGAGGTGATTTCGGTGGAAATGACGGCGGAGGAGCAGGATGTTTATGCTCTGATGGGGGTTTCTCCTTTGGTGCTTACTGATCGCAGCGTGAAAAATCCTAAGAATGCGATCGTTTCGGTGACTCTCCCCGGAGCGGCGCCGAACAAGCCGCCTTTCGAGCAGCTCGAATTTGAATTTGAACCGACGGCGCCTGCACAGAATGCACAGGAACGGGATTATTATCCAGAAAGGTCGGTAGTTGAGCCTGTTTTTTCTGAGGATGATGAGGCCCAACTTTACGGCGAGAGTTCGATCGACGAAACTGATGATTTTGATCGGATTGAGGAACCCAGCGATGTGATGGGCGAATCCTATGAGCCGATCGAATCCTATGAACCGATCGAATCCTATGAACCGATCGAATCCTATGAACCGATCGAATCTAATGAGCCGATCGAATCTAATGAGCTGATCGAATCTAATGAGCCGATCGAACCCAGCCAACCCAGCGAACCCAGCGAACCCGAGGAGCCTGCTATCAACCGCCGCCGCCGCCGCCGCTCGTCAGCCGTTGTGGATGAGTGATATGAAGTCAGAGGGAAGAAGGAAGGAGTCAGAGGGAAGAGGGAAGAAGGAAGAAGTAGAAATTTTTACTCTCTTCCCATCTTTCCATCTTCCCCTTTCCCCCTCTCCCTCGAACGCTCTGGTAATTGCGGGTGTGGATGAAGTCGGACGAGGAGCTTTGTTCGGGCCGGTGGTGGCTGCTGCCTGCATTTTGCCCGACGAAGTTCTCGATGAATTAGCAAGTTGCGGGGTGCGAGATAGCAAGCAGTTGAGTGCCGCAGCCCGGAGTCGGTTAGCTGTGAAGATCCGGGCTGTGGCGGTTGACTGTCAAATTGGTGCGGCTTCGGTGCGGGAGATCGATCGCCTCAATATTTTGCAGGCTTCTTTGTTGGCGATGAAGCGGGCGATTTTGAAGTTGAAGGTAACGCCGGATTTGTGTTTGGTTGATGGGAATCAAAGGATTCCCAATTTGGCGATCGAGCAAGAGACGATGATCAAGGGTGATGCGCGATCGATTCAGATTGCTGCTGCTAGTATTGTGGCGAAAGTTTGGCGCGATGAATTAATAGTACGTTTGGCTGTTAAGTATCCTGAATATGACTTGACAAATAACAAGGGATACGGTACTGCTAAACATAAATTGGCTTTGGAACGCTGCGGTGTATCTGTCTTTCACCGACAATCTTTTAGTCCTTGTCAAAAATAGTTAGTTGTATGGAATAATACAACTCCGGTTAAACTTCATCTTGCACCATTCTCAAGAACAGACAATATGCCTGTTTCACAAAAATTTAATTTTATTTATTGTGGGATGTAGGGGTTGGGCATCTTGCCCGCCCCTAAAAGGCTTATTGAGAAGGGTGCAAGATATCATTTATAACCAATTTTGGGTGTATGGCCCTGAGTATCCAAATTGACTCCGCACTGCCTGCCAGTTAGCCATAAGTTTAGCATTACCTTTGACAACATCAGGAGCATCTATCCCGACAATATAAACTTCGATAGGCTCGTAACCAGGTTGTTGATACATATTCCACAAATCGGAATTATCAAACATATCGCCTGATGCCGGAACATAGCAAATCGAGTCTGGTCCCATAATATATGGTTCGCCTTGAGTATTCAGACTAGCAAAGATGTTTTCATTTTGGTTATATATCCACAAGTCTGTTCCCGATTGATCCGCTGCGCTAACCACAATTTGACCAATATCCGTCCCTCCTTCTGCTTCAACCATTTGCGTAATATATCCGTGAAAAATCGGCTTTGCCTTTCTCGGTTGGGCAGCACCTTCATTCAGATATTCAACGATACTATACGCACGTTCTTTACCCTCAGTAGACTGGTAAATATAGCCAATTCTTAAAGCATCAATTAGGGTGCCAGAAACAGGCGGGTTGTCATTCAAAGTTTGACCGTTCATTGCATAGATCGCGAGTCCAGCAATTCCGCCAAACGGTTCAGTCATAACTAAACCAATAATTGCTTGCTCTAAACTATTTTCATCTGGAACATTAACTTGCCCTGTATTAAATTTACTGTCGGGAGGAGCTTCGCTAGCTACATAGTTAGGAAACAGCGGAATTGAGCCAGCGAAAGTTGTTAGCGGTAGGGTGGGGATAGAACGACCCGCACCGTCGGCATTAATAATCGGAATTTGTAATTGAGCTGCTACAGTTAGAGGAGAAGCAGCATTAATTGCCCCGATTTCTATAGGCAGGACAAAATTAAAGCGATCGAAATTCTCATAACCACGGTAGAAAGATTTTCCTGTACGCTGGCACCATTGTTGTAAAGCTAGAAAAGCATTTGTGGGGGCATGAGGATTGGCTGTTTTGAATAACGCATCGGGCGAACCCATGTTTGCAGACACGGCAATCCATTGATCGCCTGGAATCTCTTTTACCTCTAATACTTCAACAACGGTGTCATCTAGAACGCCATCATCAATGATTTTGTTAGAGACAAGATAAGAGCCTCCGCCCCCAGAAGCCAAGACACAGGCTCCAATATTTACTAGCTTCATCCCATTCTTATCGAGTCGAACAGACATCAGCACCCTCCAAACGGGATAAAAAATATACTCGCCAGCTAATTTTTGACTATACGATAATATATAAAAAAGTACAACTAGGCGGGAAAGACAGATGACTGATGCCCCAATCGCCCTTCCAGGTTATCAAATCGCCCAGCAAATCTACGCTGGCTCTCGAACCTCAGTATATCGAGGTCTGCAAGAATCCGATGGCACACCCGTTGTCCTCAAAATTCTTAACAGCGAATGCCCCACCGTCTCCGAATTGGTTCAGTTTCGACATCAGTATAATATAGTTCAAAATCTTGATCTCCCAGGAATTGTCAAACCCTACAAATTAGAAACATACCGCAATCGATTTGTCCTGGTAATGGAAGATTTCGGTGGCGTTTCTCTGAGAACATATTCTGAAACCAACAAGACACTAGCTGGCAAGGAAGCCCAAAGTACATTTCTTAACATCGGCGAGTTTCTCAAAATCGCGATCGAAATTGTCAACATATTACACGAACTGCATTCACGCCAGATCATTCATAAAGATATTAAGCCAGAAAATATTCTAATCAACCCGGTTTCTAAACAGATAAAAATCATTGACTTCAGTATTTCTTCCCTGTTAGTCAGAGAGAACCAAGAAATTCAAAACCTCAATATTTTAGAAGGCACTTTAGCCTACATCTCTCCCGAGCAAACCGGACGAATGAATCGGGGAATTGACTACCGCACCGACTTTTATTCTTTGGGAGTAACTTTATACGAGTTGCTAACGGGACAATTGCCATTTCCAAGTAGCGATCCGATGGAATTAATTCACGGCCACATTGCGAGGAAGCCCAAGCCTCCGATAGAACTCGCTCCGACCCTCCCGAAGATGTTAAGTGATATCGCCATCAAGCTGATGGCAAAAAATGCCGAAGACCGCTATCAGACAGTTTTCGGCATCAAACACGACTTGGAAAAGTGTTTAGAAGAATATTCAGCTAATGGCACTATTGCGCCCTTTGAATTAGCAGCAAGAGATATTTCAAATCGCTTCATTATTCCAGAAAAACTCTACGGCAGAGAAACAGAAGTAGCCACTTTGCTAGCAGCATTCGATCGAGCAAGTCAAGGTAACAGCGAAATGATGTTAGTAGCTGGTTTTTCTGGGATTGGCAAAACAGTTGTAATTAATGAAATTCACAAGCCGATCGTCCGCCAGCGCGGCTACTTCATCAAAGGAAAATTCGACCAATTCAAGCGTGACATTCCCTTCTGGGCTTGGGTGCAAGCTTTCCAAAATTTAATGCGACAAGTGCTGACAGAAAGTGTTGCAGAAATAAAAAAATGGCGCACCACAATCTTAGAAGCTTTAGGCGAAAATGGACAAGTAATTATTGATGTAATTCCAGAATTAGAACTCTTGATTGGCAAGCAATCACCAGTTCCAGACTTAGAAGGAAGTGGCGCGCAAAATAGATTCAATCGGGTATTTGAAAAGTTTATTCGAGTGTTCGCAACCGTCGAACATCCCTTGGTAATTTTCCTAGATGACTTGCAGTGGGCGGATTTGGCTTCTATAAAATTAATGCAATTGATCTTAGGCAATAGGGAGACTCGCTATTTATTGCTGCTGGGTGCATATCGGGATAATGAAGTTTTTCCCGCACATCCGCTGATGCTGACTTTAGAGGAGATTCGGAAGGCCGAAGCAACAGTCAATCAAATCACACTCTCTCCTCTCGATCAATCTAACTTAAACAAACTGATTGCCGATACATTAAGTTGCCCGTCAGAAAGAGCACTCCCTTTAACAGAAATAATATTTCATAAAACTAAAGGCAACCCATTTTTTAGCAATCAATTTCTTAAATCCCTACAGGAAGATAGATTAATCACATTTGATTTAGAAAGCGGTTATTGGCAGTGCGAGATTGCTAAAATCCGAGAAATTTCTGTCAGCGATGATGTTATCGAGTTTATGGCATCCCAGTTGCAAAAACTTCCAGTAAATACTCAAAATGTATTGCAATTAGCTGCTTGTATCGGCAACGAATTTGATTTAAAAACACTGGCAATTGTCAATGAAAAATCCCATGCCCAAACAGCTACTGACTTGTGGAAGTCGTTACAAGACGGGCTAATTATGCCGATCGGCGAAGTTTACAAATTTTTTCAGGAATCTGAAACGCTGGAAGTGGAAAACTCTCAGGAGTTATTAGTTGCTTACAGGTTTTTACACGATCGCGTACAACAAGCAGCGTATTTCCTAATTCCAGAAAACCAGAAACAGTCAACCCACCTGAAGATCGGCAGATTGCTGCTGCACAAGGGCGGGCAGGGGGGCACCGCCCCTACGGCTGCGGAAAGGGAAGAGAATATTTTTGATATTGTCAATCAATTGAATATGGGGGCTGAGTTAATTCAGAGTCAAACAGAACGGGATGAACTTGCTGAGTTAAATCTAATTGCTGGAGGTAAAGCTAAAACTTCCACAGCTTATGCTGCTGCGGTCAAATATTTAAGTGCAGGGAGGAGACTTCTAGCAACAAATAGCTGGCAGCAGCAGTACGCTTTAAGCTTAGCATTGTACTCAAAAGCCGCAGAAGCAGCACATCTCAAAGGGGATGTTGAGGAGATGGAATATGCGATAGAGGTTGTATTGAAACAGGCTAAAACACTGCTAGACAAAGTGAAAGTCTATCTGGTAAAAATTCAAAACAACATCGCTCAAAATAAACTATTAGAAGCAATAAATATTGGTTTGGAACTGTTGCAGCAATTAGGAATTACTTTTCCAGAGTCTCCTTGCCATTCGGATATCCAGCTTGCTCTGGAAACCTTGCGATCGCAGTTGGCACAAAGAGCGATCGAAGATTTAATCGATCTGCCAGAAATGACTGATTTAAATAAGTTAGCAGCTATGCAAATTGCCAACAGCATTTTTTCTGCTGCTTACAATACTGTTCCCATACTGTTACCGCTGATTGTATTTAAACAAGTTGATTTATCGCTTGAATATGGGAATACTGCTTTGTCTGCGTTTGCCTATGCTAACTGTGGTTTACTGCTGTGTGTTATTGGAGAAGATATCGACACTGGCTATCGATTTGGACAACTAGCTTTAAGTCTATTAGAACGTGTTAATGCCAAAAAATTAAAAGCCAAGATTTATACGATTGTTTATTTTCATATTGCGTACTGGAATCAACACGCCAAAGAAACTTTAAAACCTTTGCTAGAAGCTTACTCTAGCGGACTAGAAACGGGAGATTTAGAATATGCTGCTTTATCTTTGATGGATTACAGCTTGTATTCATTTTTAATGGGTAGAGAATTGAGCGAGCTGAGACGAGAAATTAACTCTTATAATGAAGCACTGGTTCATATTAATCAAGAAAAATTCCTTCCCATAAATCAATTGCTCCATCAGGTTGTAATAAATTTGAGTGGTGCTGCCGAAAATCCCTATCGTTTAGTTGGCGAAAACTATAATGAAGAAGAAACACTAATACTGTATCAAGAACAGGGAAATAAAACTTTTCTGTTTGTATTGTATTTTCATAAACTCGTTCTCTGTTACTTGTTTGAAGAATTCGATCGCGCTGTTGAATGCACGGCCAACTCAGAAAAAAATCTAGACGGAGTAACCGGAACGCTATTTTTCCCCCTGCAAAATTTCTATGGTTCTTTAACTCTGCTTTCCAAATATCCCGACGCTACAAAATCGGAACAAGAACAAATTCTTAAAAAAGTAGCTGCAAATCAAATAAAGCTAAAGCAATGGGCGCATCATGCACCCATGAATTTTATGCACAAATTCTATTTAGTCGAGGCTGAGCGACATCGGATTGCGGGCGAACATATTGAAGCAATAGGAATGTACGATCGCGCGATTGTCCTGACCCAAGAAAACGAATATCTAAACGAAGAAGCACTAGCCCACGAACTCGCAGCTAAGTTTTATATTGAATGGGGTAAAGAAAAAATTGCCACAGTCTATTTAACAGATGCCTATTACGCTTACGCTCGTTGGGGAGCATTAGCCAAAGTTGCGGATTTAGAAAAACGCTACCCTCAATTGCTCACCCCAATTCTCAACCAGAAAAATACCATTACTACAAGCCAGACAATTGCTCGCATCACCGCTGCTACCATCACTTCCACCAGTTCTAGTATTTCAGAAGCACTGGACTTTGGAACAGTAATGAAAGCATCTCAAGCACTTTCAGGAGAAATTCAGCTTGATAAATTGCTCTCAACCTTAATGCAAGTAGTGATGGAAAATCTCGGAGCAGAAAAATGCGCTCTGATTTTGAAAAAAGCAGGCAGTTTAATAATTGAAGCCACTGCAATTAGTGGTATCTCAGAAACAATTGTGCTGCAATCAATTTCTCTGGAAACCAGCAATGACTTACCTCACAGCATCATTAACTATGTTGCCAGAACTCAAGAGTATGTCATTTTTAACGACTTGCATAATGAAATCAAAAACCCGAAATCTCCCATCCAAAATCTCAACGATCCCTACATCATTAACCATCAACCCAAATCAGTATTGTGTCTCCCTATCCAACATCAAGGAAAAGCGATCGGCATCTTCTACCTAGAAAATAACCTAGCGACAGGTGCATTTACTCCCGACAGATTGGCAGTATTAAAACTTTTATCCTCGCAAGCCGCCATCTCCATAGAAAATGCCCAACTGTATGCCAGCTTAGAAGCAAAAGTAGAAGAACGCACTCAAGAATTATCACAAGCTTTAAGCAATCTCGAAGCCACCCAAGAAGGATTGATTCAATCAGAAAAAATGGCAGCTTTAGGACAACTTGTGGCCGGAGTTGCCCACGAAGTTAACACTCCCCTGGGTGCAATTCGCTCGTCGGCAGGAAATGTTTCTAAGTTCTTAAATCAAACTTTAGAACAGTTGCCCGCACTTTTTCAATCTCTATCCCCAGAAGAAGCACAGAATTTCTTGAGTTTACTTCAGCGTTCCCTCCAACAAGAAGCAAGCTTATCAACCAAAGAAGAACGCAAATTGAAGAGAGCTTTGAGAAGCCAACTCGAAGAATTAGAGATTTATAGTGCTGATACCGTAGCCGATCGCCTAGTGATCATGGGGGTTTATAATGAAATTGATACCTTTGTCCCTTTGTTCCAAAGATCGGATAGTTTACATCTCCTAGAAATCGCCTACAAAATTTCTGAATTAAAAAGAGGTATTGCTACTATCAGCACAGCTACAGATAGAGCATCAAAAGTAGTTTTTGCATTAAAAACTTATGCCCGCTACGAACAGTCAGGCGAAAAAATAGTAGCAAGTATTATAGAAGGTATTGAAACAATCTTAACCTTGTATCAAAATCTACTCAAACAGGGAGTTGAGGTCATCAAAAACTATGCCGACATCCCGCCGATACTGTGCTATCCCGACGAGCTAAATCAAGTTTGGACGAATTTAATTCACAATGCTTTGCAAGCCATGGATTATCGAGGCACGTTAACAATTGAGTTAACGGCTCAAGATGACCAGGCTAAGATTACCATTAGTGACAGCGGCAAAGGGATACCAGAAGAGATAAAAGGGAAAATATTTGACCCGTTTTTTACTACTAAGCCCGCAGGAGAAGGCAGCGGATTAGGACTAGATATTGTCAAGAAGATTGTTGACAAACATCAGGGAAAAATTGAAGTGGAATCAATTCCGGGCAAAACTACATTTAATGTTTTCCTGCCAATGAGCAGTGTATAAGCAGGTGAAGGATCTCGCCAACGATGTAAAGCAGTAAGTAGGTCGGGTTTTACTTGGTTACACCTCACATCTTGCACCATTGTCAATAAACCTTTTATGAACAGGCTTTCCGACCTGTTCCACACAAAAATTTATCTCTTGTGGAACAGGCCGGAAAGCCTGTTCTTGAGAATGGTGCAAGATCTCAGTTACACCCAACCTGCAATCTACCCAACTGGGAGGATTTTAAGAGTTAAAGTGTTTTGAGTCCCCTAACTCCGATTCAACAGGAAACAGATGTAAAACAGCAGTACGATGCGTTATGCTCAGCTAAGCTGCTACGCAGATAATTTTCTTGGTTGCGGCTACTGGGGAGAGCAAGAGGATTTGGCGAGCCGTTGACTTGTGACATCTTAAGATAAGATGGGGTCTACTAATACAGTTTCCTACTTTTGCTACTTTTGCTACTAATAACAATTTAAAAGGGAAAAAATAGATGTCTAAACCAGTTATTTTGTGCGTTGACGATGAGAGAATGGTATTAGACAGTCTCAGGACGCAGCTAGCAGCAGAATTTGGCAATGCCTACACTTACGAAGGAGCAGAAGATGCTGAGGAGGCTTTAGATGTAATTAGCGAATTTTCTGACGAACAAACCCACGTTATTCTGATTATTTCGGATTGGTTAATGCCCGGTATTAAGGGAGATGAGCTACTAATTCGCATCCACAAGGAATACCCGCATGTTATTAAGATTCTGCTGACTGGTCAAGCGGATGAAGTAGCAATAGAAAGAGCAAAAAAAATGGCTAACCTTCATTGTTGCTTATCTAAACCTTGGTTGGAATCCGATTTGCTAGAAACTATTAAATCTGGTTTATCTAAACTATGAGCCAACAGGTAATTATCTGTGTTGATGATGAGAAAACTGTACTCAGGAGCCTCAAAGCAGAACTGCAAGAGGCTGTTGGCAATGATTATATAATCGAAATTGCTGAAGGTGGGCAAGAGGCATTAGAGTTAATTGAAGAATTGCTAGAGGATGGGGATGAAATTCCTTTAATTATTTCCGACCACATTATGCCTGATATGAAGGGAGATGAGCTGTTGAAACAGGCTCATATAATTTCGCCTAAAACTATAAAAATTATGCTGACAGGACAAGCAGATATTGGGGCGATCGCCAATGCTATCAACTCTGCAAACTTATATCGTTATATTACCAAACCTTGGCAAGCTGAAGACTTGAAATTGACCATTAGAGAAGCGCTAAATAGTTATATTCAAGATAAACAACTGGCACAACAAAATGCCCAACTCCAGCAAATAAATCAGGAGTTTGCCGAGTTAAACAGCCAGCAAACCGTACTCATTGCTAAACTACACGACAACGAAAATCGGTTGACACAGTTTTTGGAAGCAATGCCGATTGGTGTGGGTGTATTGGATGCGGACGGCCAACCTTACTACATCAATCGGAAAGCAAAAGAGATATTTGGTAAAGGAGTTGTGCCGGATACCAGTTCCAAGCAATTGTCAGAGGTTTATCAACTCTATCAAGCAGGTACAAATCAAAAATACCCTACGGAGAATTTGCCCATCGTGCGCGCGTTGAAGGGGGAAAGTGCTACGGCTGACGATGCAGAAGTTCATCAAGACGCCAAGATTATTCCCTTAGAGATATTCGCTACTCCCATCTACGATCAACAAGGAAATATTGTTTATGCTATCAACACTCTTCAAGATATTACGGAACGTAAAGAAGCTGAGGCAGAACGCAAAAAGTTTATTGAGGATCTCTTTGAAGTCAATTGCAATTTGGAAATTTCACTGGAGGCAGAATTAGAAATTGCGGAGGCGACAAGTCGCTTTGTACCCAATGAGTTTTTAGCTTTTTTGGGATGTGATAGTATTGTTGATATTAAATTGGGAGAAGCGGTGGAGTTGGAAATGTCAGTTTTGTTTTCTGACATCCGCGATTTCACTACTCTCTCGGAAAAGATGACACCGGAAGAGAATTTCAAATTTATCAATTCTTATCTGAGTCGAATGGAACCGCTGATTGTGGAAAATCAGGGGTTTATTGATAAGTATATTGGTGATGCAATTATGGCGTTGTTTAGCGAGGGGGCGGATGATGCTTTGAAAGCGGGAATTGCAATGCTGCATACTCTTGCTGAATACAATCGAGATCGTGCTTCTCTGGGTTATGTGCCAGTTGAGATTGGGGTGGGAATTAATACTGGTTCTTTGATTCTGGGTATAGTGGGCGGCAAAAGCCGGATGGACGGTACTGTGATTAGCGATGCGGTTAATTTGGCTTCTCGGATTGAAAGTTTGACGAAGAATTACGGGGTGTCGCTGTTAATTACTCAGCAGACTTTCGATCGCTTGACAAATCCTGCTGATTATGCAATTCGGGTAATTGATAAGGTTCAGGTTAAGGGTAAGTCTGAATGGGTGACTGTTTATGAAGTTTTTGATGCGGATTGGCCGGAAGTTAAAGCGGGGAAGTTAGCGACTCTGCAACTATTTACTGAGGCTTTGTCTTTGTACAATATGAAGAATTTTAGGGAAGCTGCGGGACTTTTTGCGGATTGTTTGGGTCAAAATCCGGGGGATAAGGTGGCTCGAATTTATTGGGAAAGGTGTCAGTAGTTAGTTGGCAGTTGGTAGTTGTTAGTTGGCAGTTGGCACTTGTCAGTTGTCAGTTGTTATTAGTTGTTAGTCATTAGTCATTAGTTATTAGTCATTGGTTAGGGATCGAGCGTCATCAGTCAACAGTCATCAGTCAACAGCCAACAGTCACAAATAAACAATAACCAATGACTAATGACTGCTGACTAAGGTTGTTCGATCGGCAATTCTATGATAAACTCGGCTCCGTGGCCGAGTGCAGACACGCAGCTCAGTTTGCCACCGTGTTCTTGGACCACTTTGTAGGAAATTGACAGACCCAAACCGGTGCCTTTGTCGGCGGGTTTTGTGGTAAAAAAAGCCTCGAATAACTGCTGGGAAACTTCTTCTGGCATACCGGGGCCGTTGTCAGAAATCCTAATTACAGCATGGGAGTTTTGGACTTCTGTCCTAATTTTAATTTTGCTGCGGTTAGCTTTGACTTCGGCAACTGAACGCCCTTCGTTGTATTCCTCGATCGCGTCGATCGCATTTCCGATCAAATTCATAAATACCTGATTGATTTTCCCAGCATAACACTCAACCAAAGGCAAATTTCCATAGTCCTTAATTACCGCAATTTCGGGATAGTTACCTCTGGCTTTCAGGCGACTTTGCAGAATCAGCAACGTTCCTTCAATCCCTTCGTGCAGGTTAACTTTGCTCATTTGAAAATCGTCTTTGCGAGAGAAATTTCTGAGAGATCGCACGATTTCCCGAATGCGATCGGCCCCAACCTGCATCGAAGACATCGCTTTCGGCAAATCTTCTAGCAGAAACTCTAATTCGATATCCTTAATTTTATTTTGAATTGCTGCCGGCGGCTGCGGGCATTGCTGCTGGTACATATCGAGCAAATTCAGCAAATCTTCCGTGTAGTGGCCGACGTGAACGAGATTGCCACAAACGCTGCTAACGGGATTGTTAATTTCGTGAGCAACACCGGCTACCATTTGACCGAGAGTAGACATTTTCTCAGTGTGAATCAATTGAGCTTGAGTTTGCTGCAATTCGTGCAAAGTATTTTCGAGTTGAAGTTTTTGTTGGGTTAACTCTGTTTGCGATCGCCGCAAAGCTTCTTCACTGCGTTTCTGCTCGGAAATGTCAGTAATTAACCCTTCCAAAGCTATCAATTCTCCCGAGTCGGAAAAAACTCCCAAACCTTGCTCCCAAACCCATTTTAATTCGCCATTTTTAGCAGTAATTCGGTAATTTAGCTGATAGGGTCGATTTTCTTGCAAAGCAACTTGCACAGCATTCCACAAATTCTCGCGATCGTCCGGGTGAGTCAATTCCGATATAGAAACTTGCCGAGTGCCGATAAATTCTTCAGGAGAATAGCCGGCTAACTGATAGCAACCTTCGCTGACAAACTCCATACTGCGATCGGCATCGTTGCGAAAACGGTAGGCCATTCCCGGCAGATTGCTCATCAGCGTCGCCAATGCCCGCTGGCTTTCCCGTAGGGCTTCTTCGGCGTGTTTGCGATCGGTAATATCCGTCATCACCGCCAGCATACAGAGTTCGCCGTCCAAATTAATCAACTCTGCTGACAGCAAACATACCACCACCGATCCCGACTTCATCTGAAACTCGCATTCCTGATTGCGAACAACACCTTGTTCGTGCAAACTTCGCCTAAAATTAAGTCTGTCTTCAGGCCTTACCCAAATATTTAACCCCGGTACTGTATTCCAGGTCGTTTCTTCTAAATCGTAACCAGTCATCGACAAGAAACTATCATTAACTTCAATAAAACGACCCTCAGCAAAAGTAGTAATAATCATCGGATCTGGACTCGATCGAAAAGCCTTAGAAAACTTTTCTTCCGATAAGCTCAACTTTTTAATAGCCTCTTCCAACTGACTTGTCCGCTCTTTAACCCGGCATTCCAATACCTCATTAGCCTGCTTCAATGCTTCCTCAGCCTGCACCCGATAAGTGATATCGCGCACCACGCCTTGCAGCCCAATTTTGCCGCCGATATCCATAGAAGTTAGCAGCACTTCCGCCGGAAACTCAGAACCATCCAAACGACGGTGCCGCCAGTCAAAACGGCAATTTCCCGATCGCAGAGCCGTATTAATTCGCTCTTGAGAAATACTCCTAGAATCTTGTCCATCCGGTTGCAACGGCGGGCTGAACTCCGAAGGATGCTTGCCGCAAAACTCCGACTCAGTGCTGCATCCAAATAAGTTTAAAGTAGCCGGATTGCAATCCAAAAAACCCTCTTCATCTAGCAGCATTACCGCATCAGTCGTCGATTCGTACAAAGTGCGAAACTTTTTTTCCGACGCCTGCAAAGAAGCAATCAACTGCATCTTTTCCTCAGCCGCCCGCTTTTGCTCAGTAATATCCTGCATTACTTGAGAAAAGCCCTGCAACTTTCCCCTTTCATCGCGCAAAGGAGTAACAATAATATTCGCCCAAAATCGCGATCCGTCTTTGCGAAGCCGCCAGCCTTCATTTTCGTATCGACCTTCTGCCACCGCCAGGATTAATTTTTCTTTGTGCTTGCCGATTTCAAGATCTTCTTTAGTGAAAAAACACTCCGAATTATTGCCGGCTATTTCATGAGATCTGTATCCCAAAATGCGTTCTGCACCAGAATTCCAGCTAGCTACATACCCATCAGGATCTAACATGAATATAGCGTAATCCTTAACGCCTTCAATTATTAAGCGCAGGCGTTCTTCGCTTTCTCGAAGTGCAGATTCTGCTTGCTTTCGCTGGGTAATATCTTCTACAAAACCTTCGTAATAGAGCAATTTTCCTGCTTCATCGCAGACAGCGCGCGCATTCTCAGCGATCCAAATTATTGTTCCGTCCCGCCGATAAATCTGCGACTCAAAATCCGATACGATGCCCTGTTCTTGCAAAGCAGAAACAAACTGATCGCGCCGATCGGGATTGACGTAAAGCTGATCGCTGATATCAGTCAGACAGCCCATTAATTCTTCGGCGGAATTATATCCGTAGATGCGAGCCAAAGCTGGGTTAGCGCTGATGTAGCGACCGGATTGGGTTGTTTGAAAAATACCCGACACAGCATTTTCAAACATACTATAATATTTTGCTTCCATTTGGTGCAGTGCCTCCGCGACATTCAGGCATTCTATCGTTTTATTTCCTAATTTTTGATTTCCCACTTGTGAATACCCTGCTCTTGTGTGTGAGTTGAATATTTTTGGTCTACCGCCTGTTAAATTTGAGCCGTTATTTAGGCTGAAAGATGGTGTATCGCAGCCGGAGACGAGTGTGTTTATTCATCTGTCCTACTGGACTGTTAGTTATTAGTGATAGTTGCGGAAAGTTTAGCTAATCCCGTATTTATTTGATGCTTGACTGGCTGTCACGATCGCATTGGCACATCGATCGGCTTGCGGTGCAGGTGTTCGAGCAAAACCCGCTCCTTGAAATCTCCCTGAATATATTAGCAGTTGAATACCCTGAAATAAGTTAGTAGCAAGGATGTTCTTACAATAAAAGGCAGCGACTTCTACAACCGCAAGATCCTATTTTTAGGATTTGGGTGAGAGTACGACGATCGACTCTTACCCAATACCACAAACCCGCCTGCAAGAGCTAAACGCTCGCTGTCCTTGCTGTCAATCGATTTGAGATTTGAGATTTGAGATTAAAGAATTGACTCCACAGATGAATCTTGGGCTCCCTAATGTCTAAAATTTTTTGGTCTCCACAACTCCTGTCGGAAACTTTTATCGGTCTTTGGCTGCTCTGAGTTAGTGTTAAGTATTATTGCTGATAGATAATACAGCAGACTGCTAGCAGTTGTACGATTTGGGGTTTCTATGTAAAGTTGGCACAACAATAGGGTAATTGTTGTATCAAAAAATTCATATTCTGCTACTGCGGGCGGAAAAATTCTGTAGCGGTGCTGGCATTTGAGCAAAAATCGGGGCCCGATCGCGCAAAATGTGGTCGGCAAGTCTGGTAAAATCCCGATCGATTCTCGGTTTGGCCACAAAGCTCGATCAAGCTAAATTTGACTAGAAACTAATAAATGACAGATTCTCCTCTACTAGCAACGCCAGAGTTATCCCCTGCTTCAACCCAGACGCCGGATTCTCCTGTCTGGCCAGCCCTCCTGCAGCAACTATTAGACAGACAATCTCTCTCACGCGCCCAAGCAGCCGACTTGATGCAGGGATGGCTAGCCGAAGCTATTCCCCCCGTCATCTCAGGAGCAATTTTAGCGGCCATCCAAGCCAAAGGCATCTCTGCTCAAGAATTGGTAGGAATGGCTCAAGTATTGCATTCTCAGTCGCTTGCAGGCGAGTCGGAGAGCGTTTTCAATCCCAAATCCTCAATCTCCAATCTCAAATTAATTGATACTTGTGGCACAGGCGGCGACGGCGCTTCCACGTTTAACATTTCCACTGCTGTAGCTTTTGTGGCCGCCGCCGGCAAAGTTCGAGTCGCCAAACACGGAAATCGCTCCGCATCGAGTAAAGTGGGTTCTGCGGACGTGTTGGAAGCACTGGGAGTCCACCTCAACGCCGATCCCGCGAAAGTAAGATCTGCGGTAGACTCCGTGGGCATCACCTTTTTATTTGCGCCTGGGTGGCATCCCGCACTTAAGGCTGTAGCGTCGCTCCGGCGCACTTTGAAGGTGCGGACTATTTTTAACCTTTTAGGGCCCCTTGTCAATCCTATGCGCCCTACAGGGCAGGTAATCGGGGTGTTTGATCCTAGTCTGGTATCAACTATTGCCCAAGCTTTGGGCGAGTTGGGGACTGAGTTAGCTGTAGTCGTTCACGGCAGAGAAAAATTGGACGAGGCGGGTTTGGGTGATGTGACTGATTTGGCGGTTTTGTCTGATGGCAAAGTCGAACTCACTACTTTAGACCCTGAAAAGGTAGGATTGACACCAAGTGCGATCGGCTCGTTAAAAGGCGGAAATGTTGAGGAAAACGCCGAGATTTTGCGGAACATTTTGCAAGGCAAAGGTACGCCCGCACAAATGGATGTTGTAGCTTTGAATGCCTCTTTGGCTTTTCAGGTGGGAGGTGCAATTCCTATGGGTTCTCACGCCGCAGGAGTTTCTCTGGCTAAGGACATTTTATTGAGCGGTGAATCTTGGTTGAAGTTGCAGCAGTTGATTGAGTTTTTGAAATGAAGTCAGTTGTCAGTTGGCAGTTGACAGTTGACAGTTGACAGTTGACCGTTTTCATATCACATCCTGGTTTGCCATCCCCATTCTGATTCTGCGGTTGAAACCGCTACTAAACAAATAAAGTCCGCCTTCGCGGACTAAGAAATAAACGGGATATTTAACGCGGATTTGGTATTAATTGTTATTTGTAGCAACTAACAACTAACGACTAACTTCTTTTTAAGAGCGCGATCGAAATTCAATGACATCTTGCTTAATAGTCACATCTTTATTACCAAAAAAGTCGTGACCCAACAGTCCGATCTCTAGGGATGGCGAGACTGCGACAACTACATTGTTAACGGCCAGACCACCTGCTTCCATAGAAGTCAGGCGACCGAGGGGAAAAGTAGCCACTCCGTTGGGAGTTTGTGCTTGCACTGTTCCCTGGAGAACCACACCCAAGGCTTTAGCCATTGCTGGTGTAATTACTGTGCCACTAGCTCCAGAATCTACCATCATCTCGAACTTTTGTTTGCCGTTAAACGTGACTTCTATGACGGGGATATTAGCCTCTCGGCGTTTGATTTTTGCCTGAAACACTCCCGACTTTGCGGCCGCCGAAGTAGCGGGATTCAATGCTTCGGGAAGAAAACCACAGACTGATTGGCTGAGGTTGACGGTTCGACCTGATGAGCTCCGCATGAAGCATCCCTCACTTTCTTGAGCCACTGCTCGCGAGGAGTTGGCAACATTCCCTACTAAAATTGAACTGCTCAGGGAAATAACTGTTGTTACAACCAGTAACGGTTTGCACTGTTTTTGAGAGTTCAGTAGATGCTTGTATAAGTTTGAGAGTAAAGGCAAGGGAGATTTACTAGCCATAGTTTCGTTAAACGCTGTAGCTCGATCGTAACAGCGACAACTGCCTTTTGGTATAGATATAGAATTTTCGCCCGCATCCTAAGCTGCTGGCAGATCAATTGCTGACCGGGAGGGAGATGGAGAGACTAGGAGATGCGGAGGGTGGGGATTGGGAGAATTTGCACTTGCTGCTGCTTTTTGATTACCTGTTGCTTCTGCCTCGGGCCTAAGTGCCTTGCTTTTCCGAACCCTTGCACAAATTAAAATAATATCTGTATATTGCCGACTAGCATCAAATCCCTGGCAGTGGTAAGAATGAAACCAAACGAAAGTAATTAAGGATGCCATGTCACTTTCAACTGCAAAACCCGCTCTCCTAGTCCTGGCTGACGGTACTGCTTACCGCGGCTGGTCGTTTGGCGCTGACGCCACCGTCGTTGGCGAGGTAGTATTTAATACGGGAATGACGGGCTACCAAGAAGTATTGACCGATCCCAGCTATTGCGGTCAAATTGTAACTTTTACTTATCCAGAATTGGGCAATACCGGGGTAAATCTCGAAGACGAAGAATCCTCGCGCCCGCAAATTCGGGGTGCGATCGCCCGGAACGTATGCAGCCGCCCCAGCAACTGGCGCTGCTCGCAATCTCTGCAAGACTACCTAAAACAGTACGATATCCCCGGAATTTACGGGATCGACACCCGCGCCCTCACTCGCAAAATTCGCACGGTGGGAGCGATCAACGGTGGCATTTCGACCACGATTCTCGACCAGGCAGAGCTTTTGGAGCTAGTACAAGACGCCCCCAGCATGGACGGGCTGAATCTAGTCCAGGAAGTCACCACCCGCAAGGTCTACGAGTGGTCTGAAGCCACGGACTCGGTTTGGGAGTTCAGTCCTACAGTCAAACCTGCTAACGGCAAAATGTGGACGGTGGTAGCGCTAGACTTTGGGATTAAGCGCAACATCCTGCGGCGTCTGGCGAGTTACGGGTGTCGGGTCATCGTTGTCCCCGCTGACACATCGCCGGAGGAAATTCTCAAATACAACCCGGACGGCATTTTTCTGTCCAACGGCCCTGGAGATCCGGCGGCGGTAACGGAAGGGATAGCGACTGCGAAAGCTTTATTAAAGTCGGACAAACCCGTATTCGGCATCTGCATGGGACACCAAATTTTGGGACTTTCCTTGGGTGCAGAAACTTTTAAACTTAAGTTCGGCCATCGGGGATTGAATCATCCAGCGGGTTTAACTGAGCAAATAGAAATTACTAGCCAAAATCATGGTTTTGCGATCGACCCCGATTCCCTAGCCCCCGAAGTAGAGATTACTCATCTCAATTTGAACGATCGCACCGTAGCCGGATTGAAGCATAAAACTCTGCCACTGTTCTCAGTGCAGTACCACCCAGAAGCCAGTCCGGGCCCGCACGACGCCGACTATTTATTCGATCGATTCGTGCAATCAATGCGAGACAATCAGAAAGTAGCCAGCAGTAAGTAGTCAGCAGTCATTAGTCAGTAGTCATCAGAGGCTGTTTGTGTCGATCGCTTCTGACTAATGACTCATAACTAAAAAATTGTAGACAAAAAACAAAAAAACTCCTATAATGAAGCCTCGACTTTAAGCCATATCTAGCTAGGAGGGTGTCATTTCTGAGTCATTGACCCTGACCGTTAGCCTCAGAGGCACTCGCGAAGTCAGGAATAACTGTCAGTTATTTCGCCTGACGGGCCTGCTGGACGCTTTTTCTGAGGCCACTTTTCGGAAGGTAATAAGCAAATGTATTGACGACGGCCCAAAACACGTAATTTTGGACTTGTCTCAGATAGACTTTGTGGATAGTTCAGGCTTGGGCGCACTTGTGCAACTTGTCAAAAAAGCCCAAACCTTGGAAGGGACATTGCAAATTGTCTCAAATCCCCGCGTAACTCAGACTGTTAAACTGGTTCGCTTAGAGAAATTTTTGTCTTTGCAGCCTTCGGTTGATGAGGCGGTAAAAAACGTCAAGGATGCTTGACGCCAAAGTGGATTAAATTAGCTATCCGGTTCTCAACGCTGGATAGCAAATTTTTATTTTTTTGCGGTTAAAATAATACCGATTTTCCCAGAAGCTGCGACACGCGCCAGCCGCTATTTCCCCGATGCTTAGAGTTTCGGTGGATGGGCAGTAAAATATGTGTGGCAAACACGCGAAAAAATGGTATAAAAATTAGAGCATCCCGATCTGGTAAAAAGCCTTTTTTAGGAGTGCGATCGTCACGCCAACCTTTGCCTATATATCTCGCTTCGCGATCGGACAGCGAACACTCCTGTGAAAGCTATAATTGCTGAAGTAACGAAAGACGAAATAAGTAAGTGACTAGAAAAACCAAGCTGTGCGGAAGTTTTATTTAAAAAAGTATGTCGCCGATCGCAGATGACGGACTCAAACTGAGTCTGAGGGATATCAGTTTAAATCGAGTGCATCCTGCGAGGGCTACACCAGCAGAAATAGAAAGAATTTCGCCCGCAGCCTGGGCATATTTGGGAGATGCAGTGTACGAACTCTACGTTCGGAGTTCGTACTTAGTGCCACCCAGAAGATTGCAAGCTTATCACGAATTAGTGGTGGGGCAAGTACGAGCCGAAACTCAAGCGCGTCATTTGCGATCGATCTCTCCTTACTTGAACAGTACAGAATTAGCAATTGTCAAGCGCGGCCGCAATGCTGCAGCGGGCCGTTCTAAGCGAGCAGATCCAGAGATATACCAACAAGCCAGCAGCTTAGAAACTTTGATCGGATATTTGTATCTCACCGATCCCGAAAGATTGACCGAACTTCTGGCACTTTTAGATCTTGAGACTTAAAGGATGATTTAGCAGTTAAGAGTTGGGAATGGGGAGGGATGAGTTAACCATCCTGGCCCGGCTAACATAAAACCGCAAAAATCTTGATCGACAAAACAGGATTGATCAGTTATTAACTAGCAATTTGAACACAGCAAAATCCTTGCTCCCTCGCTAGACTATCTCAAATCTCAAAGCCCAAAGATTTCTCCCTCAATCAAGAATCTCACATCTACAATCGACTAGCCTTCAGCCCAAACATTTTGACCACAAGAAACCAATGAGAAAATTTACCAAACCAAACTTTTCGCGATCCAATTCCGACAGCAAGCCATTCAAAAGCGAAGGCCGCCGTCAGGACTCACAACCATCCTCTCCCCGCTTTGAACGCAAGCCCCGTCCCGATACTCGCGGAGTAGACGCGCCTCAAAAGCGATCGACCTTCGCCCCGCAATCACGAGAAATGCCCGTGAGAGCAATTTTCAAACGGAGATCCGATGCCGACGGCCAACCGGAAATTCGCAGAAATAATCATTTCAAAGACAGAGACAGCAGCCCGCAATCCAGGGGCAATTATTACCAAGACAGAGATAGCAGCAGCCCGCAGCCGACCCGCAACAATTTCCGAGACAGAGACAGAGACAGCAGCCCCCAGCCGGCCCGCAACAATTTCCGAGACAGAGACAGAGACAGCAGCCCCCAG
>NZ_JAUPTE010000026.1:67611-71721 GCF_036701705.1 Microcoleus sp. w1-18aA5
GAGACAGAGACAGAGACAGCAGCCCCCAGCCGGCCCGCAACAATTTCCGAGACAGAGACAGAGACAGCAGCCCCCAGCCGGCCCGCAACAATTTCCGAGACAGAGACAGAGACAGCAGCCCCCAGGAATCCAGGGGCAATTATTACAAAGACAGAGACAAAGACAAGAGCCCGCAGGAATTCCGGGGCAACCATTTCAGAGACAGAGACAAAGACAGAGACACTCGCCCTGTTGACACTGCCTCAAATACAGTCGTGCAACCAGACGCAGACACAGACGACATGATTTACGGCCGCCATGCGGTGCAAGCGGCTTTAGAAACAAACCAAGTTCTAAACCGGATCTGGGTTGTCCCCCACCTGCGCTACGATCCCCGCTTTCATAGCTTGCTAACCGAAGCCAAAGCCAACGGCAGCATTATTGACGAAGTTGACGATTTGCGCCTCGACTACATCACGCGCAAAGCGAACCACCAAGGCGTAGCCGCCCAAGTATCAGCTTACGAATACCTGGATTTGAGCGAACTGATCGCAAAGGCTAAGTCGGCTTGCGAAGATCCAGTAATTGTGGTGGCAGAAGGACTCAACGACCCGCACAATCTTGGGGCGATCATTCGCACCGCAGAAGCATTGGGATCTCAGGGCATGGTGATTCCGCAGCGACGGGCTGTTGGGATTACCTCGGCAGTGAGAAAAGTGGCAGCAGGGGCATTGGAAAGCCTGCCAGTGGCGAGGGTTGTCAATCTTAACCGGGCGCTGGAAGAACTCAAAGAGGCTGGATTCTGGATTTATGGCACTGCAGCAGGCGTCGGTCAATCTATAGAGACAGTCAAGTTCTCCGGGCCCACTGTTTTAGTGGTGGGTGGTGAAGCTGACGGTTTGAGCCTTTTGATACAGCGCGGATGTGACGGATTAGTTTCAATTCCTTTAAGAGGCCATACTCCTAGCCTGAATGTCTCGGTAGCAACGGGGATGGCTTTATACGAAATTTACCGTCAGCGTGGGCCCAAAAAGTTTCACGTACACGGATCGTAAAGGTGGTTGAAAAAAAGAGCACAACAGAGTAGCTTATTGTGAATGCCACCCAGAATGGAGTGGCACCACACCCGGAACAAGTAAGGATAGCCGATCGACTGTCGTTACTTGTTCATGCGAAAGTAGAAGGGGCATAGCTCCTACGTTCAAACAAGAATTCGACACCCATCTATTTAGATATATTTAAATAGGTTTGGATCGGTTCTTGGCAGCAGTCAGCCACGTGTAAATAACAAAAGCCTAGGCGTGTTCGCAGCACCCAGAAAACACCGTCAAATACATTAGAAAAGCAGATGAAAGAATTCTTGATTAGCTTGCTCAACTTTTTCGGATTGGCTTGGTGGGTTGAAGTTAAAACTTCAGCGCCGCGGTGCATTTACTATTTTGGCCCGTTCTTAACCGATGGAGAGGCGGAAGCTGCAAAAGCAGGATATGTAGAAGACATAGAAAATGAGGGGGCAGAAGGTGTTAGTGTTTCTATTCACCGCTGCAAACCAATTACTTTGACGGTTGCAGAAGATTTGGGAAAGCTTGGTGATGGAGGGCTGTGGCCGGTTTTGAGCGGTCAGTAGAAACAGGGGAGTTTTAAGTTTTGAGAGGCCTACGCTTCCCTAGCAACGCTGTGCGGTTTTGAGTTGTGAGTTGTAACTTCAAAACATTTGACTGTTGGGTGATAAATTGCTTCTGACACACTCAAAACTCAACACTCGCAATTGCCAACTGCTTCGGGATGACTCTCAATCCAGCGATCGATGTCTGCGATTACCTGATCGGGAATTTCCCAAGGAAACAAGTGGGCTGTATTGGGATAGCACTGCCACTGACAGTCGTGCAGATGGCGGGCGGTTTCTAGACTGGATGCTGAGGTGATGTGCCGATCGCCTTCTCCGGCCAACACTAAGCACGGACAATGAATGTCGCCCAGGTGGAGCAGTCGATCGTATCCTGCCCTGAGAGCGGTATTTAATGCCTTCGTGGCCGTGTTGGAAGTCTTGAGGTAGGCGGGAGTACCTGCCTGTGCTAAGTAGCGGTAAGGGGTGGCGTTATGCTGCTGTATCAAGTAGCGAAAGAGCGATCGCCTCGCAAAAGTATCAATATTCCACTGCCAACCGGGTATCACCCAATTGATAATTCCCGCTAAACCCGTGTAAAGGTTATCTTGCCAAGAGATGGGAGGGTGACTTCCTCGCGGTTTGGCTGCGGATGCGAGTAGAATCAAACCTGTAACTCGCTGGGGATATTTCATGGCTAATTCCATCGCTAAAATCCCTCCCAAAGACCATCCGATCACCAAACACCGATCGACTCCTAATCTGTCTAATAGTGCTTCTAAATCCACCAGATGATCGGTCATTTCAAAGAAAGTTGAGGTGCGACTGTTGCCGTAGCCGCGCAAGTCTGGGGCGATCGTCTGGAAGCGTTTTGATAAGTGTTCTGTGAATACCGACATACAATCGCCGGAACCTGGATGGCCGTGCAAGCAAAGAATCGGAAATCCCTTACCTTCGACGGAAACACTGAGTTGTTGATGCGGCATTTTTTAACTGCTTGGGCGGTGCGTTGTCCCCCGCTATAAATTGTACATTCCAGCGGTTAAAAGCTGGGGTTTCGGACCATGTAATCGGCAATTTTAGAAATAGACTGGCGCATTTGTAGCTCGCCGCTGCGGCTGTCAATCACAGTAATCACATAGGCCTCGTCGTCAATGCTCATCGCTAAAGTTGTGCCGAGTACCCAGGAATTTTGACCAGTTTTTTCCCCCAACCACTGAGCTTTAGTTCCTTCCAAGGCAGCAAATCCCAGAGCGTGATCGTACTGGCGGTTGAGAGTTTCTATTAACAGTTTAGCACCGGGTGTTTCGCCGTTGTAAATTTGCACCATCATTTCGGTGAGTTCGTTAGCAGTCACGCGGTTGCGACCCGAACCGGGGTTGGACGGCATAATTCTTTCCCCCATCAACTTGAAGTTCACGCGGGTGACTTCGTAGCCGCTATTATCTAAATATTGATTGATGTAATCAGAACCTAAATAATCGATCAGTTGATTGGTGGCGATATTGCTGCTGCGATAGATCATTTCTTCTAACAGTAGCTGTAGCGGGTAATTGCGATTGGACGTAATCTTTGCCGATGCGTCTTCGGTGAAATTACTCCGAGTGACGAATACTTCCTGGTTCAGACTAATTTTTTCTTTTTCGACTTTTTGCATCAGGGCGACAGCAATCGGCAGTTTAATTAAGCTGGCTGGACTGACAGGAGGTACATCGCCCCGGAGGTTTACGCATTCTCTAGAAAGGTTGCAAATACCGATCGAAGCTTGAGCCGACAAACCGCTTTCTCGGGCAAGCACACCCAAGAAATCAGATTTTGCTTGCTGCACTTGAAAGGTTGCTGCTGTTAAATTTTCCCGGTATTCTTGAGTTTTTGAGGCAGTGACGGAAGCTAAAAATGAATTTTGAGGAACTTCCTGCAAGTTGTTGAGGGCCTGATGCCAGAAAAATTGAGTTTGCTGCGAAGATTCGATCGACTTATTTGGCTGCCGTTTAGTTTCTACGGCTCTGTTGGCTAAACGGACTGCTTGCTGTAAGTTGTCGTTAGCCCTCTGTTCTACTAATATTTGAGCTTCCACCGCTTGCAACTGCTGTAGCAGTTGTTCTTGAGGATTAGCCGCGAAGGGAACTAAGCCGGAAAGGATGGTTGGTTCTGGGGAGGGAGATGAGGGTTGTTCTAATTCGGTGATCAGCCCATCGCGAATTTTGTAGAGTTCGTCGAGGGAACGCGGGTTAGATGATTGAGAGAATGAACTTGCGATGGTTAACATCTGAACCAGTCCAATGCCGGCTACTACTGCCGCCATCTTGTTGGCGATCGACAAAAAACACCTAATATCTCGCATATTTAACATCCTCAACACCACCACATTCAATATAAGCAGCTATTGTTACATCAGTCAAACGATTTTAGATTTTAGATTTTAGATTTTAGATTTTAGATTTTAGGTTTTAGATTTTAGATTTTAGATTTTAGATTTTAGATTTTAGATTTTAGATTTTAGATTTTAGATTTTAGATTTTAGA
>NZ_JAUPTE010000027.1:0-71362 GCF_036701705.1 Microcoleus sp. w1-18aA5
TTTTAATAATTTTAGGAATCGCGTATTAGCTTGCTTTTCTGATTAGAGAAACTTATAACCATAAGTTCAGGAGAGCCTCTAGATCGTGCAGTTTCAATCCCTGATAGGGTTTTAGGTTGTTTTCGGCAAAGTTTTTGGATCGACTCCGTGAGCGGTTAGGGTTTCAATCCCTGATAGGGTTTTAGGTTGTTTTCGGCGGGAGTTTAAGGCTTTGGGGAGTTATCGCAAAGTGTTTCAATCCCTGATAGGGTTTTAGGTTGTTTTCGGCCTTGCTCTTTCGGGACTCCTAGCTCAACTTGTCGCGTTGGTTTCAATCCCTGATAGGGTTTTAGGTTGTTTTCGGCTCGAAACTCATTCAGTAATTAGGCAAGGGCAGCAAGTTTCAATCCCTGATAGGGTTTTAGGTTGTTTTCGGCTTTTGCACGTTTGAGGATGATTGAGATTGAGCGTGTTTCAATCCCTGATAGGGTTTTAGGTTGTTTTCGGCCTGGCAGGAGATTCAGTGAAAGCGAGGCGATTCTAAGTTTCAATCCCTGATAGGGTTTTAGGTTGTTTTCGGCTCGCGCGTCGTAGCTAATGGTACTTGAACCTTCGTTTGTTTCAATCCCTGATAGGGTTTTAGGTTGTTTTCGGCACTTTTCCAATCTGTCCCAACGCTTGAGTGCGGGTTTCAATCCCTGATAGGGTTTTAGGTTGTTTTCGGCTGAAAGTCCAAATTACAACAGGGTTTTGAATGTGGTTTCAATCCCTGATAGGGTTTTAGGTTGTTTTCGGCTTAACAACATTGACGGGCGTCCCGCAATTGAAACCGTTTCAATCCCTGATAGGGTTTTAGGTTGTTTTCGGCAACAAAAACATGATTGTTAGCTGAAAGAGTACAAGTTTCAATCCCTGATAGGGTTTTAGGTTGTTTTCGGCGTTAGTTCATAAGCACCTCCTTTGTTTGGTGTGAAGTTTCAATCCCTGATAGGGTTTTAGGTTGTTTTCGGCCTAGTGCCGACTGTTTCTCCCACTCTGATCGCCGGGTTTCAATCCCTGATAGGGTTTTAGGTTGTTTTCGGCAGTTATCCGCTTGGTGTTATTCGTTTTTGAGTGGTTTCAATCCCTGATAGGGTTTTAGGTTGTTTTCGGCGCTTTGTAGATTTCATTCCGACGTGTCCAAATTGCGTTTCAATCCCTGATAGGGTTTTAGGTTGTTTTCGGCTTTGTCGGGAATTCCTATTAATCTGCCCCCTAGGTTTCAATCCCTGATAGGGTTTTAGGTTGTTTTCGGCCCAAGCGTAGAGGTAATGCGGGATATGGAGTATAGGGTTTCAATCCCTGATAGGGTTTTAGGTTGTTTTCGGCCCTCCGTTTAAATTTCCTAATAGTGGATTTTTAGTTTCAATCCCTGATAGGGTTTTAGGTTGTTTTCGGCTTTGTTTTTTGTTGTGTGAATTTCTGTAAATGTCATGTTTCAATCCCTGATAGGGTTTTAGGTTGTTTTCGGCTTAATTATGTTTCCTTTTTTACTCCCTGTCTACATGTTTCAATCCCTGATAGGGTTTTAGGTTGTTTTCGGCGAAGGTGGTGGTGATGCTGGGCAGATGGGGCTTGTTTCAATCCCTGATAGGGTTTTAGGTTGTTTTCGGCTAGTTCAGGGAACCCAAGTCATTTGGGGGGCTGGTTTCAATCCCTGATAGGGTTTTAGGTTGTTTTCGGCATTTTAAAATAATAAAAGCGTTCGTATTGGCAAGTTTCAATCCCTGATAGGGTTTTAGGTTGTTTTCGGCTCTATGCCCTCCCCTAGTTTTAAGCAGCTCAACTCATGTTTCAATCCCTGATAGGGTTTTAGGTTGTTTTCGGCCCGCAGTTGACCCGTCGTATAATAGTCTGCGCGTCTTAATCTGTTTCAATCCCTGATAGGGTTTTAGGTTGTTTTCGGCCCTTCTAGATATTAGCAAATATTGTCACACAAAAGTTTCAATCCCTGATAGGGTTTTAGGTTGTTTTCGGCTCCCCATGTTCACTTGGGTATAGGTATATCGCGGGTTTCAATCCCTGATAGGGTTTTAGGTTGTTTTCGGCACAACTTGCCAAAGAGCCAAGGATTTGATGTCAAAGTTTCAATCCCTGATAGGGTTTTAGGTTGTTTTCGGCTGGGCTTTCATTGGAATTAGTCGAGATGTCAGGAGTTTCAATCCCTGATAGGGTTTTAGGTTGTTTTCGGCCGACGCGGGTAATTTTGAAGAGTTACCCACAGTTACAGAGTTTCAATCCCTGATAGGGTTTTAGGTTGTTTTCGGCCTTGACAAGTTTGAGTAGCTTCGGGTAAACTTAGGTTTCAATCCCTGATAGGGTTTTAGGTTGTTTTCGGCCCTTTGCCCACGCAGTTCACTTGTTTTTAGTCGGTTTCAATCCCTGATAGGGTTTTAGGTTGTTTTCGGCGCAAGACTCAATCCCTGAATCGCCTTGTGCCAGCTGTTTCAATCCCTGATAGGGTTTTAGGTTGTTTTCGGCTAAATAACTTACCCATCTGTTCACGCAAGTGTTCAGGTTTCAATCCCTGATAGGGTTTTAGGTTGTTTTCGGCTGCCGGGGTCTGGGAGGCTTGAAATATAAGGTTCTCAAGGTTCAGTTGCGTCTGACTGCAATCAATATACCGTTTCAGCGATCGCCCTGTCAAGGGGGCAAATTTCAAATAGACCTCAAACTCTCTCCCAGTAAAGGTTTCAGCATTTGCGTCTAACCCGCATGAGGTACAAACCACTGCAAACCCAGTCCTAGTAAAGCTTTCAGCCATTAAAATTCACCCCCTCCGTTCTACACCTACAGCCAGACGCAAAATCACACCATAAAGATCGTAGTATCGATCGGTGCCCGGCCGCCAATCCGCTCGATCTTGCCCTGACAGCAAGCGCACAAATAGTGAAACAGGATGCTATCTTCTTCCGACTTAATCACCTTACTCAGACGTTGGCGCATCCGGGCATACTGAGTATCCGTCACCTCGCAATGAAACACCGAATACTGCTTCCATTCCCCATAAGACTTGAGAATCTTGTGAATCTTAGTGCGGCGCTTGTCCTCAGATATATCGTAGCAAACCAAAACAAACATAACTTAATTGCCTCCCTATTTCAGAATCAAAGGTGGATACTTATCAACTTCACCCATCAAATACTTAGCCATCAACCGCCCTTGAATTTCAAACGCTTCTTGATAAGTACACAACTTTCCCATCACAGGATGCTTGAACTTTGACTGTTTCTTTTGTTCGTAAAATCGCAAAAAATTGTGCAGCGCTTCTTTTGTTAAAGAAACCGCGCCGCTCAACGGTTCTGCCGTAAAATCATTAGGGGAAACTTTCTGCAAATTGATCGCTGTCAACACTACAGCATCAACTACCAAAGGTCGAAATTCTTCCATCAAATCCAGCGCTAAGGAAGGACGGCCATAGCGCTCAAAATGCAAATATCCCAAATACGGATCGAACCCCACAATATTCACCGCACTTTGAACATCGTGCCGCAGCAGAGAATATCCCAAACTTAACAGAGAATTTACCGGGTCAGTAGGCGGACGGCGGCGGCGAACTTCAAAGCTAAAATCTGGCACGCGAATCAGTTGATTGAAGCAGCCAAAATAAGTCGCACTACCCGCCCCCTCTAATCCTCGCAGAGAATTAATACTCGAAGTTTTGTCAATAGACGCGATGACTTGTTTCAATTGGGCAATGGGTTTTTCAAATTCCTGGGGAGAATATTTGCGCTGATATTCTAACAAAGAATTGCGGTAATTCTTGAGCTTTCCCCGTACAAATCCCCTAACTAAATGTACGGCTTGTTCCGATTCCCCAGCCGCTTGCCACTGAGCTTTTCGCACAAAGATGTTTTTCGTCATTTCCGGTTCCAACCTCCCCAAATAACGTCCGTTTAGCGTCAGAAAACTTAAAGGAATGTGACGTTCCAAAAGTTCCACAACCACAGCCGGCGAAACTGTAGCGCGTCCCAATGCAACAACACCATCAATCTTAATTAATGGCACGTCCAACAGATTTTTTTTGTCAGCTTTAACCGTCAGACGTTCATCGACTTTGCCAATAAAAGCATCTTCTTGAGTAATGTAAACTGTTCCCATTGTGAAATCTCCTATTTGCAGGTTAACTTGCTTCTTGATAGCGGTTGACTTTGGCCGCAGCTTGGGGCAGACATTGGGGAAAAAGACTGCATCCCGTACACCGAGCGGTGTAAACTGGTAAAGGGATATTTCCCGATCGCCAAAGAGCACCGACTTTTTCAATAGTTGCGATCGTATCCTGTCTCAAACCCTCAGAAATCTCGACTAATTGCCGCTGATGCGACTGCGCGTAATACACATATCCAGTCGCAATAGTTTTCCCCGTCATCTCCTCCAAACAAAGCGCTTGGGCGCAAACCTGCAACTCATCATTATCCCATTCCCCCTTCCGTCCCCGCTTATATTCCACTGGGTAAATCTCACCCTCAGCCGACTCAATCAAATCCGATTTACCAATCAGTTTGTAGCGCTCGGATTTCAGCCAAATCGCCCGCACCTGCCAAGTTTCATCGCGATTAATCTCGCCCATCGTGTGAACGCGATCGTGCAAACTTGTCCCTTCTATGGTATACTGATTATCGGTGAATTCTCCAGCACAAGACATTCGCCAACAGCGGTGAGGACAGTAAGAATACTGGTTGAGAGTTGCAATCGAAATGTAATCAAAATCATTCATAATTTTGATGGTTTGTAGGAAATTAGTAATTGGAATTAGCAACAGGCAAGATGCCTGTTCCACAAGAGTTTAGTGTTATTGTGGGGTGGGCATCTTGCCCGCCCAGGAAATCCGGAATCTTGCCCGCCCTCAAAATCCGTTTAACTCTTATTAACAACTATTCTTCGAGTCATTCCCATCCCCATCGGAGTTTTCCTCCCCACCCCGCAGTAAACAGCAAAATCAGCCAAAGCATTAATTTGCTTAATCACTAAAGGCTCGACATCTCCCAAAATCCGATAACTAACCTCCCCAACCATGCCCACAAAATCGCTTTGATAGTTGGTCAATTTTTCACTTCGGATATTGACAAATGTTGAAAAAAGTGCATCGAAGGAAAGATCGGGAATTGCGATCGGGCTGTACTTATTCCAGCGACTGAGGAGACTATTAAAAACGCAGTCTCTAGTAGGAATCACGGAATCAAATTTCCCCTGTCGAAAAGTTGTAGGAGTCGCAAAACTGAAGGCAATTAAACGATTGGTTTCGGAAGCGCGATCGTACAATTGAGAGTAATCGCAAGCATTAGCCCAAGGCTGATCTATTTGGGGCGTTCCGAGAATCTTAGTAATCATCAAATCGGCAGGCCCGAGATGCCACGGCTTCGAGGGATTGAGATTCAGCCAAAGCTGAGTTAACTTGCCAAATAAAGTGTCATCAAGCAGAGTAATCCGCCACCAACACAGCGTGTGTTCTGGAATCGATTCTGTATGTTCCCATTGCAGGGAATGGTGTTTTTTGAAAGGGCATTTTTTAGTTTGCAAAGGGCTGAGAGTGAAGGATTTTTGGGCGGTGGCATCGTGGAGGCGATCGCCGAGTTGTTTGTCAACGGAGCTCACGAGGGTGAGAAAGAGGGCGTGCAGGTGTCTTCCGGTGAGGTATCCGGGGGGAATTGGGGCCAGGGGAAGGATGTTGAGGACGAGGCTGTGTGGCATAATTGGTTAATGGTTAATGCTTAAAATTGGTTTAATTTTTATCGTTCCCAGGTAGAACCTGGGAACGCATTTCTAGAGGCTCGGCTTTTTATTAATCGGCCCGAAAGCGGTATTCCATACAACCGGGAATTTTGAGTTTGTCAAAGTCGTAATATCGCCCTAGCATTTTGACATTTTGAATGAGGCTAACCGGAGGCATATTAACCACATCGTAGCTTATCACTTGATGGGAAAACATCACATCTAAAGGATTGAGCAGATAGGGAAAAATGAAGTCTGTTTCTGAGGGCGATCGCTTCACTTCCTTCTGTTCTACGATTTCGACTGCTGCTTTGCTCATCCACTTTCCCAAACGAATCCATTTCGCCAGTTTCAGAGACTTCTCTGAGATTATGAAAAACTCAAATTTGCTTTCCGGCGCAATTTCTTTGGTTCTTCCAAAACTAGGGATATTTTTCTGAGTTTTCTCCATCTCGACGTGATAGTTATTGTTGGCGTATTTCCAAGTGTTGAGGGTAGAGGAGTGAGAAATAGATCGCCCCGGACTAACATAAATCCCCTGTTGGTTGAGCGCGGTTAAATGCGGCTCGTATTTAGGAACTTGTTCGGGACAGAAATAGCGATAGGAATGTTCTTCAGAAACTGTGGTGGAATAGATTTCGCTATCCACCAAACCGAGCGCGTAACAAAGCGCGTAATTGTGAATTACCGGCTCAGTTTCGTAAAGTCTCCCTATCTCGCGAGTTGCAAAATAAAGGCTATCGTGCAACTCGATTTGACAGCGGTAAATAAAAGTCATTGTTTTTACTCCGCTGCTGCTGTAGCTCCTGCTTTACCCTTGATATGCTTCTTCGCGTAAGCTTTAGCCTCGTCATCGGCTTTCTTCAACATTTTTTTGAGTTCATCTTCATTGCCAATAACAGCTTTAACCTCTGTCACTAATGGTGTAAACTTATCCCCAATAAAGTCTTCATGCACGATAAATTCCTCAGACAGTAACGTTTGGATAGCAGCCCTAGCAGCCATAATCACATCATCTTCATTGAGAGGGTTGTTGGAATTAAGTTTATCGTCACCCTGCAATTTATCGTAAATTGCTTGCGTCCAGCGGAGGTTACTGGTAATTTCGCCGTCGGCAAATACGACACCAATTAACTCATTTCTGACTCGACCTGTACGGGTGGTTTGAGCGCCATAGTGTCTGGTTCTGAGGATGTTGTTGAAAACATACAAAAAACTAGCTTCTGTAGGATCTTTCAGGGTGACAATGCTAGGAAAGAAAATCTGGGGTTTGATGTGATCTTGCTGATTGATGCGACTGGTAACTTCGCCTGGTTTAGAACCTGCTTCACCCTTAGATGCCATTGTGCCATTCTCAAAGGGAGCATTGAGGGTAAAAGTCTCGTGAGATTCATCAAAAGCGGTAATTGAAAATGCTGTGTCAACTACTACTTTTGATTTTTCTGAACCAGAGTCACCGATCGCAAATCCGTAGATAATGCAATCAGGATTATTCATTGCAAACTTGACATTGTATTCGCAATCTTCAGCGGTCATAAAACCATAGTTACGCAGCAACTCGCGACCGACTAAACGTTCTGGTGTAGATTGCTTGCGCTTAAACATGGTCAGGCGGCTGATTGGTTTTTGGTCTTGAATTCCTGACCTCACCCGCGCTTTATTCAGTTCTCCATCGGTCTGAAATAGGGGATAAGATTCTGTGACTCGCACAGTCAGAAAATGTACATATTTTCCCATTGGTTTGTAAGGGATGTTAGCATGGAAAGATTTAGAGTCAACTGTTTTCAAGAAAGCCATGATTTGTGTCCTATGTAAAAATGTTAGTTTGGTAGTTAGCTTGTAGCCGACCGAACAATAGATTCAGCTTTAATCATCACCTTCTTCCTGAGATTCGTCAGGAGATTTGTCATTTCTATCGCGATTGTCTTTGTCATTTTCTAAACGGTAAAGGAATTCGCATGTATCTCGGATTAGGTTGATTTGGCGGCCGGCTAAACGGGCTCGATCGCCCGCAAATGATTGCTCAAATACCTCCTCAACAAAGTAGCGAGCAAACTCTAAAATTGCCTGTCGTTCTTCCTCCCGCTTGCTAAAAATCCAGCGTCCTTCAGCAGTAGAAGAGTGAACGCGATCCATGAGCTTTGAAACTTCAGCAGCAACTGTCAAGACTAAAGATTCACCTTGACAACTGCGATCGGCTTCTAGGATGGTTTTAGAAGCAATATCAATCGGTTTCAGCACAGCATTTGCCTTGGGATTATATCGCTTACTTGCACGGTAAAATCTGCGATACAATTCCGTCAATTTTTGGGGGTGGTTTAAACTTGATGCGGTTGTCACAGTCAATCGTTCCTCTTCATGATTATAGTGGGCATAGGAGTCAAAGCAAGGGTAAAAATGATAAGCATAAAGCTTGATTTTTTGAATTGATGCCGTTTCATTTTTCTGTTTGCGAACCCATTGATTTAGGTAGCTAAACACATAAAGCGGGCTGGTTTCAAAATCCTTGGCGAGCTCAGTTAATTTACCCCAGTTGGAGTCATAGCCGGACTTCCCCTGTTTCGCATTAACATCAAGGTGAATGGCATAAGCAGCAGTTAAGACATTTAGAGGTGCAGGATAAGATTTGCCGTTTTCCTCCCAACCTTCTAGGATGTAGTCGAGGCGGAAGCGATCGCGCTTCGTCAACACCCTAAAAGCTTGGGGTACACTGTCCAGAAATACGCTTTCTTCAAATTCCGCACCGTCGTTAAAAGGCGGAATTGGCGACTCGGAAACTACGGTTTTGACATCCAGAATCATCGGGAAGGCAAAAGCTAACCAAGTTGGCATTACCCACGATTCGGTATCAGTTGCATCTCGACCGGGCGGAAGCGCCATGAAGTAAAATGTTAGGGGTTGGTCTTCGGGATAGGAAAGTTTGAAGGTGCGGTCTTTTCCTGGTTCGATGTTTTCATCGATTAGGAAAGCATCGATGCTTTGGTAGCGATCGCGTCCAAAATCGGCTTGCAAATCCTTGCTGATAAAATGATTGCGAATGCTGGTATCAAAGCGGGTTTGGAAAATGCTAGTGTAGGCTTTTTGCAGAAACTTATTTGTCTCTGGGGTGAAGTAATATGTGGGATAAAAATAGAGATAGCGATATTTGCCATCTTCAAACTTTTTCCCCACAGCTTGAGTTTGATTCATTAAAATTTGCCTCAGCATCATTTCCAAACCTGCAATACTAGAAATATTGCGTTTGGCGTTAGAACCTCCCAACATTTGTTTGTTAGTGTAAACTTGAGGGGTGAACAAAACGGCTGATTCCATTTGTTCTGTCACCGTGTAAGCTGAATGGGAGATCGAACAAATTAACTGTCTGCCTCTACCCTGTTTCTTAGCGAGTTGGTAGCGTTCCAATTCATCTAAAAATACGTCACTGGATGCTGTGTCCAATGGTGTATTTCCGGGTAACATGACAACCCGCGTTACCCACAGTCGCAAATCGTCCCAACCGTCGGGCAATTTGTACTGTGAAAGTATGGGTTTTATCATTTGGGAAATGTGGGTGATCGCCTGTTCGCAAACTTGCCGGCTACCCTCAATTCCTGGGTAATGTTCTAGGTACTTTGCTGCTAAATAGTACCATGTTACCCACAGCCACAAATCATCCCAAGCGTCTGACAATTTGTACCGTGAAAGAATTGGTTTAATCATTTGGGAAATGTGGGTGATGGCCTGTTCGCAAACTTGCCGCACATCCTCAATTCCTGGGTGATGTTCTAGGTACTTTGCTGCTAAATAGTACCATTCGTAAGGAACGCCACCTGTATTGCCTTTTAGTTTAAGTTCTTTGAGGCGTTCATTAATCCGTTGAATTTCTCTTAGGGCTGGTAGATAGTCGGACAGGTTCCAAAATTTAGCAATTTCATCGACAATATCTAGATGAGTTAGGGCGGGTAGTTTTTTGTTTTTCTTGCGTGCCGCTTCGATGGTATTAACCTGTTCTCCCCAAATCTTGCGACTCACTAAGTCCCCAAGTTCAGCAATCTGATCGATCCGAATATCGTCGTCAAAGTTGAAGTTATAATCAGAAGACAAAACATCCTGACGCTGAAATTTTATCAGATTATCGCTGCGACTTTTGGCAACAGAGTTTTTTCCTATTTTGAGAATGCGTAAAGTAGCATCAACAGCAACTAGCATCAACTCTGACGTATCAAAAAACAGGTTATAATACTCGGCATATTTCATGCCTTTACCATCTCTGCCAAAACCAGTTTGTCGCCGTTGCAATTGTCCGGCGCAGAGGTGTTTAATCTTGCTAACTACTCGTTTGGGTAAGTCTACAATTGAAATAGCAGGAGCATCCGATCGAGCTAAGTAAATTACACCTGTTGGTAAGTAAAGCAGTGGTTCGTAGTAGGTGCGATCGTCGGTATTCAGCGCCGTATGCACTTCCATTAAAGCGTTATTGACGACGTTAGTAAGTACGCCTCTGTTTTCAGCGATGCTGTGATAAGTAAATTTTAATTGCCCGTCGCTGAGGCTGTGGATTAACTCGTTTAGTCTGGTATTTTCTGCATCTTGGGGATGTTTGATAATAGATGCTAGGGAATCTGCTAAACAGGTTAAGTCTGAGAGGCTGCGGAGTGTGCGACCGTGCAACACTGGATTTAACCCAAATTCGGAAAAATTCCAGTTAGTATCCCAACGCCGCTGAGCGTTGTAAGCAAGGCAGAGCAAATCGTCAATGTATTCTCGATAAGTATCTGGATTGTTGGGATTGATGAAGCTATCTAGTCCTAACTGTCGCACTTTTTCATCAATAATTTGACGGTGCTGTTCTAGCGGTAACTTGCGACAATCGTTGGGGACATCGGGGAATTTTTCAAAGTCGTGGAGAATAAAGCCAGCAATTACTAGCCGCCGTTCTTGTTCTCCCACCGATCGCCGCACGGTGGTATCGAGTTTTTCTAGCCGCTGTTCAATTAAGTTAGCGGGAAATAATCCATTTAGTAGGTGACTATTTAGGGACTGATCGGCTGCATTGTCCCGCCTAACATACTCTTTTCCTTGCTTTCGATCGAGTTCGTCAAAAAATTTGCCGCCTTTGGCTGTAACACCAATGGCAACTCGCAACAGATTTGGCAAGACATATTCTGCGAAGTCTGCCATGACGCGATCGCCTGGATTTTGACTCTGAATGGCTTCTCGCAAGAGTTTGAGGGTTAGTAAGTCGCGAGTTTGAGGTTCGATTGTGCGATCGGAGGTTTGAAAGTTTGCCCCTAATTCTTCATCTTGCAACCAGTCATCATCTGGATCATCTAATTGTTCAGAGTTCAAATTAACTGGGATATCAAATAATGAGAGTTGTTGGTACTCTTCATCTGGTTTTTGACGTTTTTTAGCCATTTTATGCCTCTAGGGAGTCTATGAAAGAACTCACTTATCTTTTTTTGACAAAAAAGCTCTACAGGCTCTGATGTAGTTACACTAATCCTGTAGAGCCTAACTATTGAAAATTCGCAAAGTGCTACTATCTAGCGCCTTTGAGATACCTTTTTAGATCCTCGGAGGATTACTAAAAAGTCATAGACTTCTGCTTTGACCTCCTCTGACTCAAACTCATTTCTGTCCAATGCAGTTTCTAATAAGTTCTGAACTTTTTCCAGCAACTCAAAGGGGTGGCGATTTCTCCCTCGAACTTTCTTTTTGTTTTCCAAAAAAGGTTTCCGGGAATAGGGAATAAATAGCAAAGGCCCTCCCTCACCAGAGCGTTTTGGCTTTGGCATTGTTAATGTCTCCTGTTTAGTTTTTACAGACTGGAAAGACTCACGGCTGCTGACTGCTAACAGCAGCAGAAGGGGGGCGTTATACCCCCACCCAAATAAAGTGACGCTAAAAACCGTTCTGTCTAGAGAACAAGAAGGGCTGCGATTACATATCTGTGTTCCTACTCGCGATCGTTGCTCACAGAGCCGCGAAGCTTTCCATGGTCTAAGTGTAAGCGATCTAAACATAGTTGTCATCCTTGCTATATTTATGTACTATGGTGTGGACAGGTAGAAAAAGCTTATTAATTTTTATTGATAGCTTAACCCCCTATTAGGGATTGAAAAAATTGGCTGCGCTCCTAATGGCGTTCGTTCCTCTATCTTTCTACCTGACTTAACCCCCCTATTAGGGCTTGAACTTCTACGCAATCCATACTTCATCCCCCTTGCTTTTGAGCCAGTGGGCCAGCGTGTCCACAAGCAGCGCCGACTGCCCAAAAGCGATCGAATAAGGTGCAGTCGCATCGTGGATACTGTACCGATCGCAAATCGGATAAATCTGAAAGTGCATCGGCAGTCGCAGACGCGATCGCACTTCAGCCACTGGATAGCGCAGCACATAACAAACCAATGCTTCCTTCTTCAAACGCTTGTTGATTTCCCCGATCCAATAATTCTCAGGTTGCACAACCTCAATCCCCGTTAAAACCTGAACTTTCCAAGCAGAAGCATTTTCCTCTAAAGTTCCCGAATAAGTAAATTTCCAATTCAGTCTTTCCTCCCGATAACTACGCAACTTCAAAAAAGCAAGACAATGTTTAAATCGACCTTTGGCAATTGGTTGCCCAAGGCGTTCCGAGGTCTCGTTCAACATTCGCATAAATGCAGATTCCGTCATCGGTTCGATTTCCAAGTTGCTCAAAATTCCTGGTAAATCGTAAGTTTTAAATTTGTCTGCCTCGTGGGAATCGGTTAAATCGCAAATGCCACATTGCAGGGGACTAGAACCTCGAAAACTGCTAGCATCCTCAACTATCGGATTTCCTGTCTTATTTCCCGATCGCTCTTGCCACTCTTTGCCCCACTGTTTAATATTACCTGCCACTTTCCCCAAGCTAGTTTTAAATACTTTTTGAGCAGCTTCCTGAAAAGCTTTCTGACTTGATGCGTACTGCTGTTTAATTGTCCTGTGCCCTAATTGCCAACAAATTTGAACTGACTGCACCGCACCCCACCGCGAATAATATCCCTCAAAATTGTTGATTTGGCGGTACTTTTCGCGAATTTGTTGATAGAAAAAAGGACGATCGTAAATTCCGTTAGACTCTAAAGTGGCAGTATCACCGACAAACAAGCGTTCAACTAAGAAATTAGGGATGAGTGCTATGGCTGTGAAATTTTTAAACTGAATAAATTCTCCATTGCGATCGCAGCCATCGTGTCGCCCCAACCTTCCCAATCGTTGGATGAAGTTGCCCGCATCGGCGGATTCAAAAATCAGCAAATTGATTTTGAAGTCTACCCCGACATCAATGGTGCTAGTACCGAGAACTAAGTCTGACGAGAGCGATCGCTCTTTTTCCGTCTTTCCCGACAACCCGGTATTTTCGCCCACAACTAAACCCTGAGGCGCGAACAATTCCCGAAAAAATGGTGTCAGCCGCTTGACGGCAGCAATTGAATTCAGGATAATAGCTCCTTTACTTCCCGGATTGTGTTTAAAGTGAGTCAGGATGAGATTTGCGCTGTCCTTCAGCCAAGTTTCAGAAGCTTTTGAGGTTGGTTCTAGGGAAATGAAAGTCAGCGTACTTTCCCTCAATATCTGCCGCCAGGAGTCTGCTTTCAACTGTTCGATTTCAGCAGGGCTATCGGGAAACTGATATTTGCCTGCTTTTAAAGGGTCGATAGTTTGACAGCGAAAACCTGCTATTTCTAGTCTGCTAATTAATTGGTCGTCAGGAGTTGCTGACAGGAAGACAAACTTTTTTCGGCGGTTTGTATTGCGAATTAACAACATAGTATTGATGACGCTGGCAATCTGGGGAGATGCTAAAACATGAAATTCATCAAAAATGGATAGGTCAAAATCTTTGTCGATGCGACCCCACAGTTTATCGGGGCTATCTTCAGAGCTTAAATACGCTCCTCGGTGGAGATAGTGCAAGATATCAGGGTTAGTTAATAAAATCTCTGATTGACCTGTGCGAGATGCGATGGCGGCTGCTTTTCTCAGTTTTTCATTTTCTGCATAGATTTCTAATTCCGAGCCGCTGAGTCGGACAACGCGGGGTTGATGATCGGGTTGGAATTGTTCGATATAGCGCTGAATTTGAGTCTCCTGATCTCGCGCCAGTTCATTCGTCGGATATAGCGCCACTACACAACAATTTGTCTGCAATGTTTCTAAAAAAGCAGCTAAACTTTTGCCATCGCTAGTGATAGCAAAGTTGAAAATGACATCAATATTGGGATTGCGAATTGCCTTTAAAGTTTCGGCTTGATGCCAAGAAAGTGTCCAACCTTCCGGTAATTTAACTTCCTTGGGAATCTCCGCAGCGGGACAGGAGTAAACGGATTTGAGAGTAATTTGGTAATCGGACATATGCTGAATCTGTGTCCGTAGAAACTGGATATTTCCCATATTGACACCGACAATAGAGATAATCAAGCCTATACAATGAGAAAGTGTCCGTATATTTATGAGTCGCAAAGGTCAATCGATCACCCTGTCGGTTTCTGAACGAGATAAAACTGAGTTGGAAGCCTTGGCCCAAGAATTCGGGAAGACGTGGGGCGATCGCCCGAACATATCCAAACTGATAGAAGCGATCGCCCGCCGCCAACTGACGATCGCCCCCAACCACGACTGGCCCGAAACCCGCATCAAAGCCCTAGACCTCGCCCGACAGCAATTGCTTGACTTGGGCAAAACTGATGAAGCGCTGGCCATTGCCCAATTGTTGAGCGATCGCAGCGAACTGACTCTCCCTTTCCGGGCTGAAATCGATCAGTTTTTGAGCAACCCCTTACCTACTTGGCGGCAAAAAATCGACAATTTTATTCACAGACAGCAACCCTTCCGCCTGTCTTACCGGGATGCAGCCGATCGCCTTTGGCATTACACCATCTTGCACGCTCGCATTGTCCCCATAGAAAAGCGACAGTATTTAATGTGTCGCTGCGAAGAATCGGAAGGTAATCAAGACGTACCAGGACTCGAACATAACTGGACGCTGCTGCTCAATCGCATTGAAGATGCTGCGGTGATTTCGGTCGATCAACCTTGGCTGCCAGATTTAGCCCGGATTCCCGTAGAATTTCATTTATCCGGCAGACTTGCCTTTAACTACAGGCGCAAGCAGGAAGATGAGGAAGTCAGCGAACCAGAAGGGGAGCCGCCTATCAAGCGAGTGATTCGGAATATCTCAAATACCTTCTGGTTTTTTCGCGAAATCTCTCCTTACTGGGAAGATTGCGCGATTGTTGCCCCAGAGTCAGTGCGCGATCGCTTCCAACAAAAACTGATCGACCTCTGCCGCCAGTACAACCTCGAAATCCGCGATTAGATCAAAAAAAAGCAGCCGGTAAAGGCTGCTTTGACAAAAAAACCGTTGTTGAGTTAGAGGAGAAAACTTTAAATCGAATTCAAATTACCGCTGTTTCAACTCCTGCCTGAGTTTCCACTATTTTCATCTACCGCTGACTCACCTTGCCTTCAGAACAAAACTTCAAATCCCGATTAGAATGCTGCTGAAAGTTCGTTGACTACTTGGACTCGGCCTCTGAGCACCGCCCGCAGCAGGCGGTTGACACAGCCTCTGTCTTCGTCATTCAGAGAGTCGTCGAAGGTGGCGGCCATCAAACCGTAGCGATCCGCCAGAGTCAAAACGCCTGTATCGGTTACAGAAGCGAGGATTTCAGAGATAGCGCCGGGGAGGAGTTGTACGGGGTGCATGGCAGTGCGCTTGAATTCGATATATTTATCATCTTCTGGTTTCCTCAAAAGATCGGTGATATTAATGAGGCCGCGAAGGTGATTGTCAGGGGTGAAAGCAAGTGATCCGAATAGAGTAAAGTTGTGATTTCGGTCACATGGCGATCGCCCGGCAGCTTAAAACCCACCTCTGGCAGATGCGCCCATACCAGCGGAATTTATACATTGGGTATGATTTCTAAATGAGTTCCACCCTTACCCCCGTACTAAAAATGCTTGATTTTCTCAATCCCATCTTGGGCCGCAAGCCCGATCGCATCAAAGCCAATGTGGAAATCTATACTTGGCAAACCTGTCCCTACTGCATCCGCGCCAAAACTTTGTTGTGGTGGAAAGGCGTAAATTTCACGGAATACAAAATTGATGGCGACGAAGCCGCTAGAAAAGCAATGGCCGATCGCGCTAACGGACGCCGCAGCGTACCCCAAATTTTCATTAATAACCAACACGTAGGCGGCTGCGATGATATTCACAAACTCGATGCAGAAGGAGAGTTAGATTCGCTGCTAGCTCAACCAGCAGTTTAAATTAATGTAGGTTGGGTTTCGTTCCACCTGCTCAACCTACAAATTTACAAATTTTTGGCAAATTTACTTAGATTATCTTGCCGCCATTTAGCATCCGATCGCCTGTCTGTTTGCACTTCTAAGACGCGAATCCCGCTATTTGGCAAAAAACTTAATTTTTGTTTGAACTGTTCCCAATCCTCAATTAGCTCGTGTTCCACGCCATAAGTTGCACACAACTGAGCAAAGTTGATATGCTGCGGGGTGGCAAAAAACTCTTCAAAGGGCGGGTCAAATTTGGCAACGGGCAACATTTCAAAAATTCCGCCACCGTTGTTATTAATTAATATGATTGTCAGATGACCGACAAATTTATTTTTAATTAAAAAACCGTTTGTATCGTGCAAAAGTGTTAAATCGCCTGTTAGCATGATGCTGCTTTGATTGTGGTGAGCAACTCCCAATGCTGTTGATAATGTGCCGTCTATGCCGTTAGCTCCGCGATTGACAAAAGTTTTTATTTCTAAGTTGTTTGGCTTCCAGAAAAACTCTACATCTCTGACGGGCATACTGTTGGCAATAAATATCGGTGTTCCAGGCGGCAAAATTTGGGAAAGCAGCCAGGAAACTTTGGGCTCGATTATGTTGTTAATTGTGGATAGTTTTTGGTCTATTGTTTGTCTGACTTGGATTTCGGTGTTGCGCCAAAGTTGGAGGTATTCGTTTGAGGGAGAGGTTAGAACCCCCCCTAACCCCCCCTTGTTAAGGGGGGGGACTTGAGTTGATTCCTCCTTGCTAAGGGGGGGGACTTGAGTTGATTCGTCCTTGTTTAGGGGGGGGATTTGAGGGGAAATAGCAGTGGTAGCAGGGGCTCGATCCCCCCCTAGCCCCCCCTTAATAAGGGGGGGGACAAGAGTTAATATAGTTGCGAGATTTTCAGGGGAGGTTCGCAGGTGAATTGTTTTGCCGTGTAGCGGATCGAAGTTGTGGTGGCTGGGGTCGATTATGTAGCGTTTTGGTTGGGTTTTGTCTAGCCAGTTTCGCAGTTCTTTGCTTGTGGGTAAGTCTCCGATTTGAATGGCGATTTCTGGGGTTAATTTATTTGCTAGTTCGCGGTTTCGCAGGATTAAATCGTAGGTGGAAATTAGATGGGGGTTTAGTTGGGCGTAGTTTCTGACTGGGGATAATCCTTCTGCTAAAACTGGCCAGTTTAAGGATTTGGAAATTTGGGCGATCGCACTACAGTATTTTTCGGCAAATTGGGGCTGTGCAACGCCCGCAATAATAATCCCTTTATTGCTTCGCTGCCATTGTTGCATGGTACTTTCTTCTCCCCCCCTTAACAAGGGGGGGCTGGGGGGGGTAGAGCTTTCTCCCGCGAAAATGGGTTCTAATCCTGCAAAAAAATCTTCGGGATTGAATTGTGTTTCTAAAGCTTCTACAGCTATGTCTGGAACGGGTACAAGCGGGTCGCGAAAGGGGATGTTGAGGTGGACGGGGCCTGGTGTTGGAAATTGCGATCGCTCCCAAGCATACACGATCGTCTGCCGCAGATAGTCTAGCATTCCTCTGGACGCAGAAGGTATCGCTAATTCGGCTTGCCAGTTCGGATAATTGCTGTATATTTTAACTTGGTCGATCGCTTGTCCGGCGTGACAGTCCCGCAGTTCTGGAGGTCGATCGGCGGTGAATATTAGCAGCGGAATTCGACTTTCTCTCGCTTCTATTATTGCAGGATAAAAGTTGGCAGCGGCGGTTCCAGATGTGCAAATTAGTGCGGTTGACAAATAGGATTTTTTGGCAATTCCTAATGCAAAAAAGCTGGCTGAACGTTCGTCGAGTATGGGAATAGTTTCTATTTTTTTGTTCAGGGCAAAGGCTATTGTTAGCGGTGCCGATCGCGAACCTGGACAAATCACGGCTGTAGTTAATCCCAGTCGTTGCAATGTCTCTGCTAATACGGAAGCCCAGACGGTATTTGTGTTGCGAAAATCTATTGGCATTGCTAAATCTGAGTAGCTCAACTCTGTATTGTGCTACGATATTATACCCAAATAATTGTCAGGATACATTTTTATGATTCTTGAGGCGGTTGTGATTAATGTCAAATCTGGCTGTGAGGGTGATTTTGAGATAGCTTTTAGAGAAGCCTCCAGTCTGATAGCGTCTATAGATGGATATTTATCTCACGAACTTCATCGCTGCACAGAAGTTCAAGGAAAATATCTATTATTGGTTAGGTGGGAAAATTTAGAAGCTCATACAATTAGATTTAGGAATTCCGCTGAATATCAAGAGTGGAAAAGAATGCTTCACCATTTTTACGCTCCTTTTCCCATAGTAGAACATTTTGAGGAAGTGAAAATTAAACATTAACACAGACTCAATCAATTAGCCCGACCACTCTAGATTCTGCAAATTAGCTGAATTAAACTAAAGCATTTAAAAGTGCCTGCAATTTGAGCTGAATTTCTGCTAGTTCTTTCTCAGGTTCGGAACCCGCCACAATACCGGCACCAGCATAAAGTATAGCCCGATCGCCATCGATTAAAGCCGATCGAATGCCGACGGCAAATTCGCCGTTGCCGGTGCGATCGATCCAGCCGAGGGGTGCTGCGTACAAAGAGCGATCGCAGCTTTCGCAGCCGCGAATTTGCTGTAGCGCAATATCTCGCGGTACGCCCGCCACCGCTGGCGTTGGATGCAGTTGAGCTAAAATCTTTAATAAATGAATATCACGGGGAATTCTAGCCCTTATGGGTGTCCACAAATGCTGAATGTTTGACAGTTGCAGCAGTCTCGGTAGTGGAGAAAAGTCGGGATTGATACCGAGACTCGACAGGCGATCAACTATAAAATCAATTACAACTCGATGTTCTCGAATATCCTTTTCGCTGTTGAGTAAACCTTTGCCTAAATTCGCATCTTCCGCTTCATTTTTTCCCCTGGGTGCCGAACCTGCTAAGGCATCTGTTACTAACTCATTTTTGTGAATGCTGATTAAGCGTTCTGGACTGGCCCCGATAAAATTTTGACCTTTGCCGTTACTGGTGGAAAATACGTAGCAACCGGGATAAGTAAGGCGCAAGTTATTTAATGAATCTATTAAACTAAAAGGGGTTTTGGAAATGACATTTATTGCTTGGGATAAAACAATCTTACTAAAATATTGAGAGTGGATCAAGTCTAAAGCTGACTTGACGGATTTTTTAAATTGAGTGGCATCATTCACAGGAATTTGTTTGAAAAATATCGAGCTGTTTCTAATCGAATTAATTTTTTTGTAAGGTGAAGACGAAATTTTATCAAAACTTTGCCAAATATTATCAGTGATGATTTTAACATTTATATCTCGGTTTATGATTGCATTGGCAACAAGTGTGCAGCTATCTTTCAGGCGAGTAATCTGCCATTTTGGTAAAAATACGGTACCAGGGGGGAAGTAAGAATTGGTGGCGACATTCTCATCAAAAAAAGCAAAGCTACAAAAAAAGTGCGGCCCGCTGAATGGCAAGCGTTCTGTACCGATGGTAATTGTTTTGGCAAGACAAGATTGAATAAAATTTTGAGCAAGGGCAAATCGATCGCTTCCGGCTACTGTTAGATGGATTGCCGAATCTAGGGCGGCGATCGCAAAACTATTGCCTGAAATCGGGTCTCTTTTTTCAAAGTAAAAGTGCCGCTGGCAAGGTTCGGAAATCTCTTGAAGTACAACTAGCGGATCGACGGGGGCAATCTCCTGAGAAATACTAACTATCTTGGTTTGATCTTTTTCGGTTAAAGACTGCTGGCAATCTAACAGAAACTGATGCAGTTGATTGCGGTCTTGTAAAAGATTAGCGCGGTGCGGTATTACTGTCATGAAAGCGAGAATAGCAGATTTGTCAGAAAGAGTGCGGTTTTGTCCCGCTAGAACCCCTATTTCGATCTAAGCACGGGAGGGCGATCGCAAAACATGACCTTTCGAGTTTCCCGGAAAGTTTGGGCTCAGCGGGGGGCAAAAAACAGACGATCTTCTTCGAGGACTTCGCCAACGCGCGATCAATCGAAACATTTAGACATAAAACTTTAAGATTGAGCGACTCAATCTCGAGTCTCATGCGATCAACCTTGCAGAGGTTTGCAGACGGGCATTACCGGACGCGCCTGCGCCCGCAAAGCCTCTCAACGGATGCCCCCCGCGCACTCAACCAGATACAGAGTAGAGTTTCTTCACCAATAAAATTGTAAAATTACTACGCTGCTATCAATTGAATCAAGTTTGTGTGATGACAACAAAGTTAATTGAACGTTCAAATAGTAAATTGTGGCTGGCGGCAATCAAGCCGCCCATGTACAGCGTTGCGGTGATTCCTATTTCAGTAGGAACTGCAATTGCTTTTGCCGAAACTCAAACGATTAATTCGTTAATTTTTTCGACATTTTTAATGTCAGCCATTTTGATTATAGCATGGCTGAATCTCAGCAATGATGTATTTGACTCCGAAACAGGAATCGATAAAAACAAGGCACATTCTCTAGTTAACTTAACCGGAAATAAAGCTTTAATTTTCGGGCTAGCCAATCTGTTTTTAGCAGTTGGAGTTTCGGGAATCTGCGCCATAAGCTGGTGGCAAAAAGACCCAACAGTAATTTTGCTAGTAGTTTTGTGCTGTGCTCTGGGCTACACTTACCAAGGGCCTCCGTTTCGTCTTGGCTATCAGGGTTTAGGGGAAATAATCTGCTTTTTCACTTTTGGGCCGCTAGCCTTGGCCGCTGCTTATTACAGTCAGACTCAAACTTGGTCTGCAACTAATTTTGCGGCTTCGGTAATCGTGGGAATTACTACGAGTATCATCTTATTTTGTTCCCACTTTCATCAAATTGCGGATGATTTGGCGGCGGGTAAAAAATCGCCAATTGTGCGACTCGGTACAAAGAAAGGTGCCCAGTTGTTGCAGTGGTTGTGCGGCAGCGTTTATGCTTTGACTGTGCTATTTGTGGCTGTGGGAATGTTCCAAATTTGGACGCTGTTGATTTTTGGGAGTTTGCCATTTGCGATCGACCTTTGCCGCCATGTCACAGGCTATCATGACCAACCGGGAAAGGTCAGCAACTCTAAGTTTATCGCAGTTACGCTGCATTTTTCGAGCGGATTGCTGCTGGCGTTGGGGTTTGCTTTGTAGATCGGGCGATCGAGAATTTCGGTAAAATGGAGGTATGGTTTGCTAAGTTGAGGGAGTTGGTGGAGTTGGGTGACTTCTCAAAATTTTCTTTAATTTAGCAATCCATACCTCATATTGAATCGTATAATTATATATGGAAAAATTTAATAATTATAACTTTCACTATTCCTTAACTGGCAACAAGAATCAGCCGAAACTTTTATTTTTGCATGGATTCACGGGCAGCAGTCAAGACTTTAGCAGCGTCATTCCCTTACTTCCTAACAGTTATTGCTGCTTAGCAGTTGACCTTCCCGGCCACGGAAAAACCCAAGTCAACGGTGACGAAAGTTGCTACAATATGTCAAATACTGCCCAAGCATTAATCGAGTTATTAGATGATTTACAAATAGACAAATGTTTGTTGTTGGGCTATTCAATGGGTGGGCGATTGGCACTTTACATGACATTACACTTTCCAGAAAGATTCGAGAAAGTAGTGTTAGAGTCAGCTTCTCCGGGATTGAAAACAGAAAAAGAGCGATCGCACCGCCTAGAATCCGATTTACAGCTAGCACAAAAGCTGGAGAATAGCAACATTAAAGATTTTTTATTAAACTGGTACGATCGCCCTTTATTCAAATCTTTAAAAAATTCTCCTAATTTCGACAAACTCATAGAAACCCGCTTAGCAAACAATCCCTTAGAATTAGCCAAATCTCTCCGCAATATGGGAACCGGCAACCAGCCCTCTCTCTGGGAAAAACTGGCACAAAATCAAATGCCCATCCTCTTGCTAGCTGGAGAATACGATGATAAATTTACAACTATAAATACCGAAATGGCCAGCTTGTGTCCGGCAGCTACTCTGGAAATTGTACCAAAAGCTGGCCACAATATCCATTTTGAAAATATTGATAATTTTGGATCAGTTGTGAGAGAATTTTATGATTAACTAAAAAACTAATGCTTCATCAATTCGAGTTTCGCACTTATCAGCGAAAATTTAAGCGTCCACTGCAAACAAGTCACCGCATTTGGGATATTCGCGAAGGAATTATCCTGCGACTTGTGGACGAAAACAATCAAATTGGGTGGGGAGAAATTGCCCCTTTGAGTTGGTTTGGTTCCGAAAGTTTTGAGCAAGCTTTAGATTTTTGTCAGCAGTTGTCAGGTAATATTTCATCAGAGATGATTTTTGCTATTTCCGCTGAATTGCCGGCTTGTCAATTTGGCTTTGAGTCAGCACTAAGCGAGCAAAATTCACCCCCCCCAGCCCCCCCTTGCCAAGGGGGGGAGAAAAGCGAAAATTTAACTTACCTTTCCCAAAAGGGGGATAAAATGCCAAATCAGTACAGCGGTTTATTGCCCGCAGGTGAAACAGCTTTGCAGGCTTTGCAAGTGCTTTGGTTAGAGGGATATCGGACATTTAAATGGAAAATTGGTGTTGCTGCAATTGAGGAAGAATTAAAGATTTTCCAGCAGCTAATCGAAGCAATTCACAATTTGTGCGATCGCGAAAAAGCATTTTTGCGGTTAGATGCCAACGGGGGACTCAGTTACTGGCAGGCTAAAACATGGTTGGAAGCTTGCGACGAGGTAAATGCAACTCCCGACTTTTCCGCAGACATTGAATTTTTGGAACAGCCACTGCCTGTAACACAGTTTCAGGAAATGGTAGAATTGAATGCTATTTATGCAACTCCGATCGCCCTTGATGAATCTGCTGCCAACCTCGATCGCATCCAAGAGTGCTACAGCCAAGGCTGGCGGGGCATTTTCGTCATTAAACCGGCGATTGCTGGTTCCCCATCCCAACTGCGAAAATTTTGTCAAACTCACAATATAGACGCTGTTTTCTCATCAGTATTTGAAACCGAAATCGGCAGACAGGCAGCCTTAAATTTAGCCAAACAATTGTCTTTAAATAAGAGAGCACTGGGCTTCGGCACCGATTGCTGGTTCGACGATAATAATTCGATTTTGGATTTTAGATTTTAGATTTTAGATTACTCCCACGACTAAAGCAAGCGGGTGAGGTAATTGTTTTGAATCGAGAAACTTGGTGAAAGCATCTATGGCAACAAATCTAACAGTAAATATCCTGGATATCGCGGCTAGCTTGTCCGATAATTGGCTGATCGGTTGTGACAGTCGCGAATTGGCCCGAATTGTCGATCGGCTATTTCAAGAAATCACCCAGAATCCCGCACTAAAAACACCCCCAAAAATTTGCCTCGCCGAACCAGAACCCGTGAAATTTCTGGCCAGTTTCATCGCCGCCCGCGCCGCCAAATACCCGATTTTTCTGTGCAATCCCAACTGGGTAAAACAAGAATGGCAACAAGTCTTTGATTTAGTCCAACCCGACTTAATTTTGGGACAATACCCGCTTCCCAAAAATCCCCATATCCCCGTCCGCGAAGGCGAACTTCGTTTGTGTAGCCGCGAATTCCATTCGCCGACTAAAAGCGGTTCTGATACGATTATGATTCCCACCGGCGGTTCTTCAGGAAAAATCCGTTTTGCCATCCACACTTGGGAAACACTAACCGCATCAGTACAAGGTTTTCAACAATATTTTCAAGTTGACAAAATTAACTCTTTCTGCGTTTTGCCATTATACCACGTCAGCGGTTTAATGCAATTCATGCGATCGTTTACTACCGGAGGAAAACTGGCTATTCAGCCCTTTAAAGAATTAGAAAAGGGTAAAATATGCGACATCGAACCAGAAGAATTTTTCATTTCTTTAGTTCCAACTCAACTGCAACGGCTGCTGCAAAACCCAGATACAGCTAATTGGCTGGGACGGTTTCGTGCTGTACTTTTGGGCGGTGCTCCCGCTTGGCCGGAACTTTTAGAAACAGCTAGAAACTATCAAATCAAATTAGCGCCCAGTTACGGCATGACCGAAACTGCCTCGCAAATTGCTACACTAAAACCCCAAGATTTTCTCGCGGGTAATAACAGTTCTGGTCAAAGTTTACCGCACGCTAAAATAACTATTCGCAGTGCAAATGGGGAGATTTTGTGCGACAATCAAATCGGAAATATTGCTATAAATGCTAACTCTTTGGCGTTGGGTTATTATCCTGAAAATTTTGGCGATCGCGAATATTTCCAATTAGACGATTTGGGATTTTTTGATAAAAATAACTACTTAAATATTGTCGGACGCAGCAGCGACAAAATTATTACAGGCGGAGAAAATGTATTTCCGCCGGAAGTTGAAGCCGTTGTGCGATCGACTAATTTAGTGGCGGATATTGCTGTAATTGGCTTGCCAGACAAAGATTGGGGTCAAGTCGTTACGGCTATCTACGTTCCCGCTAATTCCGAAGTTACTGTCAAAAATCTGCAAGCGGCAATAGAAGATAAGTTGAGCAAGTTTAAGCGACCGAAATATTGGGTAATCGTCGAACAATTGCCGCGCAATTCTCAAGGCAAAGTTAATCGAGAACAATTGCAAAAAATTGCGCTCGAATATCAATAATTATTAGGCGATCGCAATCAATGCAGAAGGCAGAATTTATCATGCTTATTTCCGACTCCTGACAACAGCCAACAGTCAACAGCCAACAGTCAACAGCCAACTGTCAACTGACTAATTACGACAAACCTAATAGCCTTCTCGTCCTCTCTGCTTCTTGTCTTTGAACATCTAGAAACTTCAACATTCGGTAAAGTACCTCTATTTGGGGCAACTTAATACCTGCTTGCTGCGCCACCCATATCGGATTACCAAAAATCGCCTCAACTTCCAGAGGTCGCGATTCATCATAATCGATTTTCATGCTCGTGCGGTAAGGCTTCATTTTCTGAGTGTATTCAAGCATTTGTGGGATAAAGTCATCGGGAATAATGCGATCGCAACTTTTTGCTCCCGCTACCACTTCCCCCATGATTTCCTTAACTAAAATCAGAGTATCGGGATTAGCCATCAGTTCGTCAGTTCTCGCATCCAACACTACAGACAGCCCGTTATAAGGAATATTCCAAACCAGCTTTTTCCACCTTGATAATAGCAAATCTTCGCTCATTTTAATAGGAATATGAGCACGTTTAAAATCCTTAGCAATTTGGTGCAATCTATCAGTAATACCGATGGGCTTGTAGTCTTGGGCATATTCTCCCAGCGTAATAGTGCCGTAATCTAGGTGACAGATGTGACCTGGCCCAACTTTATAAGAACAGAGAAAACACAGTCCGCCAACCACTCGTTCTGCACCGACAATTTTAGCTACTTCCGGTTCGACATTCAATCCGTTTTGCAATACTAAAACTGCGCCATTATCCTTTAATAAAGAAGGCAAAATTTGGGGCAACAAGTGATTTTGAGTTGTTTTCAGCGCTACAATTACTACGTCGCACTGAGGCATTTTGTGCGCGTCGTGGTAGGCGCGGACGTGGGGGAGGATGAAGTCGCCTTCGGGAGACTCGACAATCAAGCCGTGTTTTTTGACCTGATCGTAATCGCTGCGTAGTAAAAAATTGACTTCTAAACCTGCTTGTTGCAGTCTAGCACCATAAAATCCCCCTAAAGCTCCCGTGCCTACAATGGCATAATTGCGATTTGACATACTATCAAAAACTCCGAAAAAGTTCTCAACCTAAAAGAAATTAGACCCCGCTCAACAACGGATACCGTGCCACGTACTTAAGTCGCGCTCAGTCCAAAATTTTAGACCAAAGTTGAAACTCCCAGATTCAATGCTGCAAGTAAATCTAAAATCTAAAATCTAAAATCTAAAATCTAAAATCTAAAATCGACTGACTGTCATTCCCTGTTATTATTTAAAGATATAACTAATCTGAAATCTCAATCTCAATTTTCCTCATCCACTGCATCAAGTCTTCAGATAGCTGTTTTCTAGTTCGGCTAACTGCATCGATGCAGACGTGCTTAGTAAGAGCTTTAGCAGCGCTTCTTCCTGCAACTTGCTCAGAAAATATTTGATAGGCAATTTCAAATTCATCGCCAGTAACTTGTTTGGGCGTCAATTGAATTATCAGCCGATCGCCCGCAAACATTGGGCGATAAAAATCTACACTAGCATGAATTATGGGAAAGGCAACCTCGGGATTGCTGAAAAATGCTTTGAGATTGATTGCAGATGCTGCTAGAGATGCCTCGTAAGCTTCGTGACACATCGCCAAAACGTTAGCAAAGTAAACGACTCCAGCAGCATCGGTATCTTGAAAGCGAACAGTGCGGGTGTAAGTGAAAGGCATTTGAGGTAGTAACGGCGATCGCAAATTGGATCGGAATTTTACCAACCATCATATCCGTAAACCCGCACTTTTGGAGAAGTTATTAGCTAAGTAAGTAGGCGCTAATTTTTTATATTGTAAAACTCGCCCTCCTCACTCCTTCCCCTGATTTCTTAACCTTTGTTCTTAATTAACATCACGTCTATAATCTTGAGGGCAATATCTTCGGAAAGCCCCAATGCACTGTAAAGATCGTTCAAAAGTTGTTCTTCTTCTTCGGAAACCTCGCCATCGGCTAAAGCGATATCAGTTGTCACAGCAAAAACGGTTTCTTTAAGTTCGTCTGGAAGCGTTGCTAAAGCCGCATTAAACAGTACCTCAACTCCTTGCCGTTGCAGAATCATCAGCAGGCGTTCGAGCATTTTTCTCATAACGTCATCCGGATAGCTGCGGAACAGTTGCATCCGAGATAGCGTCATGCTAATCGCTTTACTTTCGCTGTCATTGATGTAACCGTCGGCTGCTACGGCAATTAGCGCGATCGCCGCAAATGCTTCTGCCGGTCCTAACGTTACGTCCGTTTCTTGGCGAGTCTGCGATACTTTATCAAATAAACCCATGATATTTTCCTCGTTATTTAGTGGTCGATTTAGGGAGTCAGGATAGGTTCTGGCTCTGGAGGTTTCTTTGGGGATTTTGATAATTATATCAAATTTTGTTAGTTAGTTGTTATCAATAAAATTATGAAAAAATTAAGAATTTTTATTTCGCCCTTCGGCGCTGCAATGGCGGGTTTATTTAGATCCTGAATTACCTTGCCATATCTCAGGTAAAATCCGCCCTGCCAGCGCCGACAATCTACTTGTCAAAAAGGGCTAAATCTGCTTTCAGGAAATCAACAAACTGCCGCGCAGTCCTGCCCGATCTCCCATTGCGACGAGTTGCCCATTCTTTAGCTCGGTGCTCCAAATCATCGGCAGCGAGTTTTATTCCAGCAAGTTCTGCCAGATGCCGAACAATTGTTAAATAAGTGTTTTGATCGGCCGGTTCAAAAGTTAAAGTCAAGCCAAATCGATCGCTAAATGAAAGTTTTTCCTGCACAGTATCCCAAGCGTGAACTTCATCTCCGTCGCGGGGGCGAGGCCTGTCGTCAAAAAACTCTCGAATTAAATGTCTGCGGTTAGATGTGGCATAAACTACCACATTTTGAGAGCGAGCAGTGACATTCCCCTCCAACACAACTTTCAGAGCTTTAAAAGCATCATCATCTTCCTCAAAAGACAGGTCATCCACAAAAATAATAAACTTTTGAGGAACTCCCCGCAACTGCTCGACAATTAGCGGCAAATCTTGCAAATCCGATTTAGATACTTCAATCAAGCGCAGATGGCGAGATCCAAACTCATTTAATAGCGACTTCACCAAAGAAGACTTGCCCGAACCGCGGCTGCCGTATAGCAAGACGTGCAAAGCCGGATAACCTGCTAGCAAAAACTCCGTATTTTTCACCAAAGCATCCCGCTGCCAATCGCAGCAAACCAGCTCTTTTAAAGTTATGCCATCGGGATGCGAAATAGTCGCTAACTGCCCTACCCGCCACGCAAAAGCGCGATATTCGGCAAACAAACCAGTGCCAAACTGTCGGTAATAAGCTGCCAAAGATTCCGTAGCGCTCGACCATTTTTCCAGTTTCCCGTGCAGGGGCAAATCTCCCGGTTCTGCTACAGTTTCGGAATGCCAAATCGGAGGCACTGCGTCAAGTTGACCCGCTACCCGCACCCACTTGCTTAACTGTTCGCTGCTGCATTCGTAAATATTTTGCAGCACTTCTAAATCATGTCGGGCGGCCTCCACCAAAGCGGGGGGCAAACTTGCAAAATCTGTTTGCTGTGCTCGGCGTGAAAAGGGGTTTTCGTCTTTGAGAATTTCGGAAATCAGAGAATCTTTCCAGCTTAAATTTTTAGCAGCCTGAAGTTTGAACCAATTCCCGTAAGCTACCTGACATTCCAAACCGCTGACTTCGCTGTGGTGAAGGGCTTGCAGCAAATCGAGAAAGGCTTGACCGACAGGGCTTTTGAAAACAGATTGATACAGCAGCAGGGATGCTGCTTGGCGCTGGAGGTAACGGATTTGGGCGATCGCACCAGAAGTTAGGGCTGACATAATGGCAATTGTATAACAGTTACATATCCTGACTGGCTTTAATAAATTTTCTAACAATTCGTGACACTAATTGCAGGCCACGCTGTATAAATTTAGATGCACTTGTGAAATCGGGAGGATTAAAAATGAATTTAGGTACAGCAGCCGCGATCGGCTACGGCATTTTAACACTGGTTGGCGGCATCATGGGTTATATCAAGGCCAAAAGCCAAGCCTCGCTGATTTCCGGCTTGATTAGCGGTTCCCTGCTAATTTTTGCCGGCACCGCCCAGCTTATGGGACAAAGTTGGGGTTTAACATTAGCAGCAGCCATCTCCGCTGTTTTAGTAATAGTCTTTATTGTGCGCCTTGTTAAAACTCAAAAATTCATGCCCGCCGGGATGCTAATTTTAGCTAGCTTAGCGTCTTTGGGCGCGATCGTTTACGAAATCAGCGGTCAATATCAATAATCAGTTGACTGTTGACTGTTGACTGTTGACTGTTTTTAGTGGTCAGTGGTTATTTGTTAATTGTTAGTTGTTCGTTCTAATAACCAATAAACAATAACCAATAACTACTAACCAATAACCAGTGACCAATAACTAATAACTAATGACTAATGACTAACCACTAATGACTGCATCAATATACTGCTGAACTTCCCTGAGTTGCTGCCGCTGGCATTCGATCCAAATTTTTTCCGCAGATCGCTGTTCCGGCGTCTCTTTTTGATACCACGCCTGCTTCTCTAAAAAATTATTGTAGAATTTAATCGCTTTTTCAACTGTTTGAATTGCCAGTTTCATGCGCTCCTCAAAAACTGCTATGATTACATTATCCAGGATTAACCCAATCACTTTACAGGACTCTTCAAAATCGACCAAACTGATTCCCATCTTGCTTTTATAAACCAGAGTTTCTACAGGTTCTTTCAGCGTTTCTTTAAAATTTTTCATATAAGAACCCGGCAAATATTTCAGTGGCTCCGTAAACTTCGATACAATCTCCCCGCCTATTGATTGTAGTCGCTCTCTAAATTTAGACTGACTGTTTAGGTCAAAGCATTCAATACAAAATTCAATTTTTTCTATATCAATAGATTGTAATTCTTTAAAAATTAAACTGAGTTCATTCTCCATAATTAAAATCACTCGCTCTGCCTGGGAATCAACTTCATTCCGCAACTCTTTGTGCAAATTATCTTTTTCAAAAAAACCAATAGTATCTCTTTGAAAGACTTGAGAATTTTTATCCCACAAAAACCACTGATTTTTTAGCTTGGTCGCCTTGTCGCTCCAAGATTTGCGAACTTTAGCAACAGCATCATATTTGCCATGTTTTCCTAAAGTGCGAATTCTCACATCGCATCCGCTTAGTTCGCCAATTTGCTCCCAGACATCAACAGGAGATGCTCCAGCAATTCTCGGCTTGCTATTCCAGACATCCTCAGCCTGAGATACATCTTTGAAACATACCTGAAGTAACACCTTGAGTCTGATGGCAGATTGCTTAATTTCGTCAATACAAGGTTCCACATCTAAGCTGAGTTGGGTAGCTGACTGTTTAATCTCCACGGATTGATATTCGTCTGCCAACAATCGATCGCTAAACTGGGTAATAGCCTGGAATGCCTTGAGATACTCATTCATTTCCTTTCTGCCTCGTTTCCCTAAACAGCATACAATACAAAACATCTGCCTTTTTGAATGGAAACTGAGTCACCACATGGATTATATATTCACCCCTGCAACTCAGGCGCGACTCAATAGTGGCAACCTTGTACAGCCTGGTGCCAAAACAGGAAAATTGCTCCCTGCTGCTAGAGATCCGGTGACAGGGGAGTTTGTGGAGATCGCAAAAATTTTTTATCAATCAAGAAGTGAAACTCTATCCTCGCGCGGAGTTATAGGATTGCTCGCACAGTTAGCCGGAGGTGGCCCCATACAGCCTCTGGTAGCTCCCGTATACGTGACTGTGGCGCCGTTGCAGGTGGCTCAAACTCATCAGGGGTTTCAAAAAATATACAGAATGCTTAACTCTCTGAAAATTAATTTGGCAGTGATCCAAGCAACTGCTGCTGTCATTGGTATTGGCACTGTATCGAGCACAGTTTTGTCAGCAGTAAACCTCAACCAAGTATTAAAAATCCGAGAAGAGGCAAAGCACCAGAAGCTAAAAATTAAAGACGGATTTATCGATCTCAGACACATCCTCAAAGATAGGGGAGTAGAGGTGATCCAGCAGATTTTCAAGGTGGCTCACGACTCTAGTTTTGAAATGCACCGCCAGAAACTGGTTAACGGTTACGAGATTTTTTCTAAAGCTATCAAACGCTGTCAGTCAGCCCTGACAGTGCCCGATCTTAAACTTCGGAATTCCGAAATTAATAGCGGGCGAGATATGCTGTTTGAAGCTTTAAAAATTTATGATAATCCCAGTTTGTTGGAGGGGCTGTCTTCTGCCGGACAACTCAGGCAAATGGAATGTGTTTGGGCGATCGAGCAGGCGATCGGGGTCACGTTTCACTTGCAGCGGGCCTACGATATGGTGAGCGATCGCCTCCTGGAACTCCAATCAAAAATTTGTCAAAATCTTCTAACTGTTGTTAAAGGATGTCAATCCGAACCAGAACTAGATTTTTTATTTCCTGAAGTTACTAGGATTCTAGGTCATGATTTAAGTGTAATAGAATTTTGGCAGAATGAGGTTGATTGGATGGAAACTTTGTCTCCAAAAGAGCAGCACCAGTTAGCTAGTTTAGATAAACTCACCGCCGAGACGTTAAAAAGCAGCGTGTACACTACATTCGCGGTATTAGCTGCGGAACCTTCCCTTTATGAAACTTTAAAGCAAAAGTCTCACTTTCTATCCTTGCGTGACCAGCTAACCTTCGCTGTGTCGCCGGAAATTCGCCGGAGATACGAATTTTATGTCAGCCAGCAGGCGATCGCTACTGGCTATCAAGCTTTAGCTGCCTCGAATTGGCAAGAAATATCCGATTTAACTGTGGCTAACCTCTACCACTTTTTTCAAATCCGAGAGAAATCGCCTGAAAATTATCCAACTGAGGACGAATTAGAAACGCCTTATTGGCACTTTCCCAAAACCTTAAAAAACGAGCTAAATTATACCAATTAAATGACCAATGACTAATGGATACTGTTGACTGTTGACTGTTGACTGTTGACTGTTGACTGACTTCTTCCCTCGTAGATACAACTTTTCAATTGTTACACTATCTGTAGTAGTAAGGTGTGTACTGCCCACCCTACAAGTATAATCTGTGCGTCAAGGACTATTTCTCCTTCTTCCTTCTATCTTTTACATCCGTTACATCCGTTACATCCGTTACATCCGTTACATAATCCGTTGCCGAACTTCCTTCTGATTACCTCAACCACAACTTAATAGTATTATCTTTAGAACCGCTAGCAATAGTTTTGCCATCGGGACTAAAAGTCACTACATAAACCTCATCGGAATGTCCCGTCAAAGTATTAAGCAATTGTCCGGTAGCAAAATCCCAAACTTTAATAGTTTTATCCTTGCTCCCGCTCGCAATAAACTTCCCGTCCGGGCTGATAGCAACCGAGACAATATCGTCCGAATGTCCCTGGATAGACCGAATTAAATCTCCTGTTTCGATATTCCAGACTTTAATACTTTCATCGTAAGAACCGCTAACAATTGTCTTGCCGTCTGGGCTCACAGCAACCGACCTCACCGCGTCGCCGTGTCCCTCTATAGTTTTGAGCAACGCCCCTGTTGCGACATCCACCACTGTAATTTTTTTATCCTTAGAAGCGCTAACCAAACTTTTTCCATCTGGAGTGAAAGCAACAGAATAAACAAAATCTGTATGGTCTGGAAAACTCTGAATCAAACGACCACTTGCTGCATCGGAAATCTTTGTGGTTTTGTCTCCGCTGGCACTAGCCACAAGCTGTCCGTCGGGGCTGAGAGCGACAGACCAAACAGAAGCAGTGTGGTCGAGACTGCGAATCACTTGCCCTGTTTTCAAATCCCACAGCATGACTCGCCAAAAACCGGTTCCAGTCGCCAGTTTCGTACCGTTGGAGTCAAAAGCAACCGACCAAACGGTGGAGGAATCTCCTGGAAAAGTGCGGATCGACTTGCCTGTAGCTAAATCCCAAATTTGGATGGTTTTGTCTTTAGAACCGCTGGCTAACATTAAGCCGTCTGGACTGAAAGCAACAGACCCAACGGCATCGGAATGCTGAGCGAAATTTTTGACTTTGGCGTTCTTCCACAGCAGACCTGCTTGGCATTGTTCTTGTAACTCCTGAGCGGATGAATAGCTGCTGGAAGTGTTGGCAATTGTTGGTATTTGGCTGATGCAGCTTTCATAATTGCTGGCTTTATAAAGAGCTGCAATTTGATTGAACTCTTGGGATTCTTGCTGGGCTCGCTGCTGCCATTCTTGCCACTTGAGATATCCGTAAATTCCGCCGATCGCAGCTAAGATAGCCGCAATTGTTGCCCCGGCAAGATAAGGATTGAATTTGCGAGTTTCTTTGGGGACAAGTGCTGCTGGGCTGGATCTCGACAAATCGGTTTTTCCGTTCAGATTTACCTGCGAGGATACCGCCGGACTTGCCTGCAATTCGAGTTGAGGGGCACTGCTGGCTGGTGGCCCATTGGGGTTGCGGTGTCCCTCCAAAACTGTGGATATCGCCTTGTACAATTTAGCAAATAAAGATTTAGGAATGACTAATTCTTCGATTTTCGCGGCATCTTCGTCGGTAAGCCCTAAAACTTGCTGCAAGCGTTTTAATTCGTCGCGAGTTTCCAGAGAAAAGGGATATTCTTGCTGCATTGCTTCTTGCAGTGATTGTTCGTAGCGTTCGCCTTTTTCCCTGTATTTCCGGTAAGGGTTCAATACCTCATCTTCGATCGCCTCTGCTTCTTCTGGCAGCAATTCCAAACTGACGCGCAGTTCATCTAATATTCTCCGACCGACGACTGTAATATCACCCCGACTGCTGCTGCGCCGATCGACTTCTTCGCGATATATTGTTAGCTTGGGAATCCGCGCCCGCGAGCGATCGCCAATTTTCCTCAAATCGGCTAAAGCTTCCGCCGCCGACTGGTATCTCTCCCGAAAATCGTAGCGCACCATATTGTCCAAAACATCGGCCAGCGCTTGGGAACAGGTGGCTAAATGCCGCCAAACAATTTCGCCTTTATTAGAATTTTTCAAATCCCGCAGTTTCGGCAAGTCGTAAGCCGGCAAACCCGTCATTGCTTGGATGCCAATCATTCCCAAAGCGTAGATATCGCTGTTGAGTTGCGGGTTGTATTGAAATTGTTCGATCGGCATATATTCCAGAGTGCCAATCCGCACAGTTACCGGCGCTTGTCTTTGAGCGATGTGAATTTCTTTCACCGAGCCAAAGTCAATCAAAACTAACTTGTTGTCTGAATAGCGGCGGATTAAATTTGCCGGTTTAATATCTCGGTGAATAACTCCCTGCCCATGTACAAACACTAAAATTTCTAACAGTTCCTTCAGCAAAGGAATCATTTTTTCTTCAGTTAGAGGCTTGCCCGGTACAATCTCGGTTGATAGCGAGTGACCGGCAACAAAAGATTCAACTAAGAAAAATTCTTCATTTTCTTCAAAATAAGCGAATAGCTGAGGAATTTGGTCGTGTTGACCGAGCTTTTCTAGAACTTCTGCTTCTTTTTGAAAAAGACGGCGCGTAGTATTAATTAATTTTGGTTCGGTAGTACCGGGACGCAGGTGCTTGACAAAGCACTGCGGTTCTCCGGGACGGCGAATATCTTTGGCCAGATAGGTTTGTCCAAATTCTCCTGTTTCTATGACTTCAATGATTTGATAGCGTCCATCTAAAAGTTGGCTCACCATGATAATAACGCAGCCTTTTTTTGGTTGATTTTCGCAAGAAACCGTTGCAATTTTGAGTCAGTTGTATAGCCTTTTTCAGGTGAATTAGGTGTTCCTGGGCATTGGCAAAACAGGGCATTGGGCATTGGCAAAACAGGGCATTGGGTATTCGGAATAGTTGTTTCTTTCCTTCTTCTTTCTTTCCTTATTCCGAGTTCCATCGGACTTCTTCCCTCTGACTTCTTTCCTTCTGACCTCTTTCCTTCATACTTCAGACTTCTGACTTCTGACTGAGATATTGCACCATTCTCAATTACTTGTTGAGGAACAGGCAAGATGCCTGTTCCACAAGAAAAATTATTCTTTGTGGAACGGGCATCTTGCTCGTTCTTGACAATGGTGTAACATCTCAGTTCTGACATACTTTATTTTTTCAACATCTGCAAAGCTTGATATCCCAAAAAGAAAAAACCCAAAGCGCCGAGTACCGCTATCGTGTTCGCAAACACATCGACTGTAAAAAATTCGCCCATTGCAATATCCTCTGAAAACTGATATCTATCCTCGGCTTTTCGGTCGCTGTCTGAGTGAGGGGTCTTGCCCCTCGCTGCGGGCGAGCCGAAAGATGCTCACAAATTATAGCAAAAGAGTTGGTCAATCGATTTTAGATTTTAGATTTTAGATTTTAGATTGAAGCATTGACCCCACGGATGAATCCGGGGGTTTGTATCCCGGATGCTTTCGGTCAATCGATTTTAGATTTTAGATTTTAGATTGACCCCACGGATGAATCTGGGGGCTTGTATCCTGGATGCGAGGGGGTCAAAATAACTTTTCGGGCGATCGACTAGCTTTTTGTTTTAATATTTTTTAATATTTAGGGAGACAAATCCTGTACCGAAATTTTGAGGTCAGTTCGCTTTGATATTGTTAACCCTGCTAATTTTTTCTCTGATTGTAAGTAGAGCTTACACTAAGAATTTGCGCCGATCGGTCGAAAATGCGCCTCGAACCGACAGAAATTCCGCGAGACCCTCACCGGAGTCCGCCGCAAATTTCCCTAAAGTTTCGGTAATCGTACCAGCATACAACGAGGCAGAGAATATTCGGGATTGCGCGATCGCCATTTTGGAGAGTACACCGCTGTCTGTGGACAACTTAGAGGTTTTAATTGTAGACGATCGCTCGACAGACGACACGTTAGCGATCGGGCAAACCCTGCAACAGCATCTCAACGACCCCCGGCTGAAAATATTAGCAGGTCAGCCGCGACCAACCAACCAATATTGGGCGGGCAAAAACTGGGCTTGCGCCCAAGCTGTTCAAATAGCAACCGGAGACTTCTTATTATTTATCGATGCCGACGTGCGACTCAAACCAGGGGCGATCGAAACCGCTATCGCCACAGCCGAAACCGAGAAAATAGACTTGTTCACCTGTATGCCAGCGCTGGTTTGTGAGTGTTTGGCCGAGTGGTTAGTACAGCCGATAATGTTCAATCACCTAGCAGTTTGCTACGACTTTACCGCCGTCAACGATCCCTCGAAAACAGACAGTGCTTTTGCCGGTGGCCCATTCATGCTATTTAGGCGATCGGCCTACGAAAAAATCGGCGGTCACGAAGCAGTTGCAAGCGAAATTGTGGAAGATGTGGAATTAGCTAGGCGCATCAAACGTGCGGGTTTAAAGCTCGGGCTTTATTCCGGGTCAAATTTGGCATCCGTGCGGATGTATCGGTCTTGGAGCGCATTGTGGGAAGGCTGGACAAAGAATTTGTATCTCGGCGCTAACCGCAGTTGGGGCTTGATGGTTTACATGGCTGCAATTATGTTTTTTATTTATCCTATGCCGTGGATAGGATTATTCATTATTCTGAAACAAATAATTTCTGCCTTCCCTCTTTCTTCTTCCGTCTTCTCTCTTCCTTCTTCCTTCTTCCTTCTTCCTTCTTCCTTCTTAGTAATAATCGTAACTTGGCAGCATTACACTTTGCGCCGCTTGGGTGCCGAGATTTCGGAATGTCCGACGAAATACTGGTGGTTAGGAGGTTTGGGAGGTGCGTTAGTGGCCGCGATGGCGATCGGTTCTGCGATTAAAACCGAAACCGGTTGGGGGTGGACTTGGCGCGGTAGAACTTTGCAAATTAAGAGTTAATTAAGACTTGCATAGGGGCAGCCAAGATGCCCACCCCACAAAAAATTAACTCCTTGTGGAACAGGCATCTTGCCTGTTCTTAAAAATCATCGAAAATGTGAGTTATAGAAGACCGAAGGCAGAGCTAATCATAACATCCGTTACATCCGTTACATCCGTTACCGAACTTCCGCGTATACAAAAGCAGGTACGCGCTTGTAAGCAGGCGTGCCCGATCGCCTTTCAATTTCCGGGTGAAAAATCACATTAACTTCAGGATAAAACATCAAAGCAGCACCCTCACGAACCGCCCCGTAAATCACCTCGACATTTTCCATTTTCCCCACATTTCCCTGCACCGTAACCCGCTGATGTTCTTGAAAACCAGTGCTTTCTGCATCCGCGCGATTCATCAAAATGCAGTTGCGGTGCGGCATTCCCCGGTATTTGTCATCAATTTTGTAGACGACAGTATTATGCTGAGAATAGCTGCGTCCCGTCATCAAGGCCACAACAATACCCTGTTTTGACTCCGATACTCCAAATTCTTTCGCTTCCGGTAATTTCAGCTTAGGTAAAGGCGTGACAAACATCTTCGCTTTCCCAGACTCTGTAGGGAATTTAGGTTCTGTAAAAATGCGACCGCTGATGGTAAATTCCTCTTTGGTTTCATCAATTGTGGCTACTTTTTCATAGCCAGGAATAGTTTTAGCAATCAATTGCCGAACGTATTTTGTGTCTTGAAGTTGGCGCCAATCAACGGGAAAATTACCGTGAATTCGGCTGGCTAATTCTGTTAAAAAATGCACTTCCGGAATCAAATCCGAATTCTGGAGATGAGTTTCGCCCTCATCATTTAAACGCACAAAATTATTCCCCGATTCCACCGTTGTTTTGTGGGGGTTTTCAAAGCGATTCAGCACGGGAATCACAATTGTATTGTGCTTGGCTAATCCGTGAAAATGCCCTAAATTCGGTTTGGTTGCGAGGTAGATGACGGTTTCAACATTGGCTAAAGCGCGTTTGGCCTGCGTTGAATCTGGATTTGCCGCGTACAAGTTGCCGCCCAGACATATCAGCGTATCGACTTTGCCTGCATCTGCTGCTTCAATGAGCGATCGAGTTTCGTAACCCTTAACAGGACTGAGGGGACGATTTAATAACTTTTCTAAAGCTTGTTGAATTTCTTTTTTCAGCTTCACAGTGACGCCCATAGAGCCGAATCCTTGGACGTTTGAGTGTCCTCTGACGGGCATTAATCCTGCACCTTCTTTGCCGACATTTCCTGTCATTAAGGCAGTATTTGCAATGCTGAAAACGTTATCTACACCGTTACCGTGTTGGGTAATTCCCATCGCCCAACCGAATACAACCCGCTGGGATGTGCCGATAATTTTAGCGGCTGCCTCAATTTCTGCTTGGGAAACTCCGCAGGTTTTAGTAATAGTTTCCCAAGCGGTTTCGCGGGCGTGCTGGACTACTGATTTCCAGCCTTCTGTATGAGCTTGCAAATAGCTTTCGTCCAGCAAACCTTGTTCAATTATAGACTTTTGAATGCCGACAAAGAGCGCCGTATCGCTGCCGGGAATTGGTTGCAAGTATAGGGAGGAAATATCGGAACCGGGGATGAGCGACTTGACAGGAAATGCGGGAGAACCAAACTTGACTAATCCGATTTCCATCACCGGATTGATGACAATTATTTTACCGCCTTTATCGCGAATTTTAATTAACTCGTTCATCAAGCGGGGATGGTTGTAGGAAGAATTGCTGCCCGCAAGCACGACGCAATCTGCTTCCTTCAAGTTTTCTAGACTCACTACCGAGGTGCGGGTGGCAAACATTTCGCTTAACCCGATTGTCGAGGGAGCGTGGCAGAGATCGGAACAATCTGCTAAATTATTGGAACCCATCGCCCGCATCATTAATTGCAGCAGAAAAGCCGCTTCGTTGGAAGAGCGACCGGAACTGTAAGATGCCACTCTTTCGGGGGTTTTGCGAAAAGCAGCTTCGGCAATTTGATACACTTCTTGCCAAGAAATGCGATCGTAATGAGAGGAACCAGCCCGCAAAATCATCGGAAAACTCAGCCTTCCCAGCCTATCGGCTTCCATTGAAGTTAATTGCTGTAGTTCTGCAATACTCTTCTTTTCAAAAAATTGAGTTGAGATAGGCGGTTTGATTTCAGCAGAGATTGCTTCGACGCTTTTCATGCACCGCTGAAGTTTTTCACCCTCTTCATTTGTAAAACCTCCTTTCTGCCCGCCAGTGCCCCAAGAACATGACAAACAAGCACTTTTGTGCAGCAAAGTTTTCCAAAGTTTCGGCCCTTCCGGGGACAATGTATGTTTTGCCCAATATTCTATTACGGGCAAACCGCCACCTATCTCTGGTGTTTCCTCGTTTGTCTCGTTGAATGGCGGGATTGGTTGGACATTTTGGGAGTTGACATTCATGTGGTTGACCTTTTGTTTGAATTGCGGATTAGTTGAAGAAAGGCAGCCGGAACACAAGGCATTCGGCAGAATGAAATAAAAATTTTGAAGGCAAGAATTTTGTTGTTTTTCAAAGCGTTTTTTTTGAGCGCACTGTACAATACAATTCTGCCGCAGACCGACTTACTTCTATTGGCTCGACGGGGGAACCGCCAGAGGAGTTAAATTTATTAGTCGAATTTTACCGCAAATTTACAACAGAAAAAACTACTCAACAGATAGATGTTTTAATCTCTATTTAAGAATAGGTTCGCAGTAAGGACTTTAATCATCATTCACAGGCAGAGAGAAAATTGAATTCCTCACTACAAACCAGGTTTACTTCCTCTTATTTAAAGCCTGCTTCCCAAACCCAAGACAAAGCAGTCGATCGCCCTCAGCAACATTCGGGTCATTCTGCAAATAATCTCCCAACCACTCGCAACTCCGAGCAATGATATTATTCAGTTCCAAATTCTCCACAGGCAACAGAATTACATTCCTATCCCTACTAGCAAAACCCAGAGTTTTGCTGTCAGAACTAAAAGTAACGCTCAACACGCGATCGCTCGACTCCAAAGTCTTAGATAGCAGCGCCTTTTTGCCGTCAAAATCCCACAGCTTAACAGTATTTCCCCCACTCGCCGCCGCAATCAATTTGCCGTCGGGACTAAAACTCACGCTTTCTACAGTATCGCTGTGGTCGAGTTTTTCAGTTAAATTCGCCATTTTTCCATCAAACTCCCACAAGTAAACTTTTTTGTCACCGCAAGCAGCAGCAATAGTCTTACCGTCGGGACTAAAACTAACATTTTTAACGCTGTCCTCGTGGTCGAGAGTTTTCAGGATTTTCGCCGATGAACCGTTGAATTGCCACAGGTAAACTCTCTTTTCTCCGGTAATTTCAAAAGCCTTTTTCTTCCCGCTTGCCTTGTCCTCAGCAGCGGTAGCAGTAGCAATAGTTTTGCCGTCGGGACTGAAGCTAACGCTAATTACTGGATTGCTGTGATCGAGTTTTGCAAACAAAGTTGCTTTAGAACCGTTCCAGCGCCAGAGGTACAATTTGCGATCGGCACTTGCGGCGGCAATTATCTTTCCGTCTGGACTAAAACTCACGCTTCTAACAATGCCGCTGTGGCTGAGAGTATCTAACAGTTTGCCGTCTAAACTCCAGACTTTCACTGTTTTGTCATTGCTGGCAGAAGCAACAGTTTTATCATCAGGGGAAATGCTCACCCAGGTAACAGAATCCTTGTGATCTTCTAAGGTTTTGAATAAACTGCCGTCAGTGCGCCAAAGTCTCACTGTTTTGTCCCCGCTAGCAGAAGCAATTGTTTTGCCGTCAGCACTAAAACTGACTTTGTAAACCCAGTCTCCGTGTCCCGATAAAATCTTATTCAGCGGAGTGCTGTCCGGTTTCCAAATTTTCACGATTTTGTCCTTACTTGCGGAAGCAATAGTGCCGTCACCGCTGAAACTCACTGCCCTTACATCGTCTTGATGTCCTCGAAAAGTGTTGAGTAAAGTACCGCTGCGACTCCAAACTTTCACCGTATCGTCTGCACTGCCGGTGACAATTTGTTTGCCGTCGCGACTGAAACTCGCGCTGACAACTTCATCGTTATGTCCTTTGAGAGTTCTGATTTCCTCACCGTTTCGGTTCCAAATTTTGGCTGTGGTGTCGGCACTTGCTGAGACGAGTTCTTGGCTGTTTGGACTGAACTTAATGCTGTAAACAATGTCAGAATGTTTGGTTAATGTTTTGGGATTAATTCTAAATTTCTGGGTTTTATTTTCTCTGTTCCAAAGTTTGACAGTTTTGTCAACACTTGCTGAGGCTATTGTTTGGCCGTCGGGGCTGAAACTGACACCGAGTACCCAGTCTTTGTGTCCGGTTAAGGTTTGCAGCAATTTTTTGTTCGCAAGGTTCCAGATTTTGACGGTGTTGTCGTGACTGGCGGAAGCTAGAGTTTTGCCGTCTGGACTGAAACTGACGCTGGTGACGATATCGCGGTGGCCGGATAAAATGCCGTGAAGCGAAGCTATCCCGTAGGGAATCGCACTTTTGTCGTTATTTACTTGCCAAATTCTAATTGTGCGATCGGCACAACCAGTAGCGATCGTTTTCCCATCGGGACTAAAACTAACACTCGTCACGCTATCTGGGTGATTGAAAGTTTTTAATAACTTACCTCCTTTGCTCCACAATTTAACAGTTTTGTCAGCACTTGCCGAAGCAACTGAATTGCCGTCGGGACTTACACTCACATCCAAAACAAACTTGCTGTGCTGCTCGAAACGGTTGCGTTCTTGCACCCCGGAAACTGCTTGTCTGAGTCTTTCAGCAATTTGATTTTTAGTGTCTACAGGCAGCGCTGTACTTTTCAGAGAATCACGACCAATTTTGATACTATTTTCCAACACTCCTAATTGATTTTTTTCATTAGAAATCACTAAAGATTCCGACGCCGAATTTAGGGCGTCAGTCCGACTTCTTTCTGCTTCTTGCCGCGCGCTTTCTGCTAATTTTGCTTGCTCGAATGCCATCGCCGAAACACCTCCGAGCACAAGCAGTCCTAGAACCGCTGCCCGCAATTGCCATCTCCGAGTTTGGTAAAGTTGAGCTTCCGCTTCGTGCTGTTTCTCTCTAGCTTCCGACAGCAAAGCATCTTGCTCTCTGTCTTTGCGAATTTGTTCAATTTCATCTCGGTTAATTTGGTTTTGCTTTCGCAGTTCCTCAAATTCTGCCTTTTTATCTAATTCTTGCTGCTGGCGAATGAAGCTAACTAAATAATCGTGAACGAGCTGATAAAGCTCTGCTGGCAGTTCCGTCCAGCGAAAAACTAAACCCGAGTTTACTAACAGTTCTAAAACTAGATCTAATTTGTCAGCTTCAGCAAATGTCGCTAAATTAGAGGCTAATTCTGCGCGGGTTTTTAGGGGACGAATCTGTTCTTCATCTGTGAGCAAATACAATACTCGACGCGCCGCTACTTCATTTTCTGGGCCGCAATCTTTAATGACTTCTTCGAGAAACCTTTCGACTAATTTTTGTTGCGGATTGTTGCCTAGTTCCTGATATTGAGTTAAAGTTCTAATATTCTCTTGTTGCAGTTGAGCGCCGACAAGTTGTAGTTCGATCGGGCGGACTTCTCCTAATTCTCCAGCTAAATCTTGGACTAATTCTTCGATCAGCTCCGGTTCTAAGTAAAACTGCGCTCGCTCAGTTAAAGTGCGAATTACCGATCGCGCATCGACCAGCGAAAAATTTCCTAAATAAAACAGAATGTTTTTGCTGAGGATGTCCTCTAAAATATCATTTTTAACGAATCCTGTCTGGTTTTTGGGTCGGGAAAATTCCAGCAAATAGTGTAAGTAATCTTCCCGCAAACACAGGACGACTTTTAAATATTTGATTTTCAAACATTCCCGCAAAAAATCAAAAAATATTTGCCTTTCCGCTGGCTCTTTCCACACGAAAAAAAATTCTTCAAATTGGTCAAATATCAGAACAGTCACTAAATGTTCGGAATTTATTTGCAGCTCCTTGAGAATATTTCCGTATTCGATCGCCTGTTGTTGTATGATTAATTCTACTGGCTGTGACTGCTCCCTTTGATCCTGATTATTCCCACTCGATCCACCGTGAAATCCCGAAATAAGATTTCCCTTGACTGCACCTGTTTCTAGGGTCAAATCTACCGGAGCAGTTTCTGGTAATGTTTCGGAATTTTCCGGATCGAATATTTCAGCTTTCCCAGCAGATAACTGTCTGGTCAATTCCCGCGGCCAGTTGTTGTAAACTTGCAGCACTACGGGCAGAACAGTCCGCATTTCTATTTTTTTTTGTTTGAGAGCTGGTACTAATCCTCCCGTGACTATTGAACTTTTGCCAACTCCAGACTGACCGTAAATTACTGTCAGTTTGTCGGGGGTATTGTTCATTCTATATATCAAGCGGTTGAGGTCTTCCTCTCTACCGGAAGCAGTAATTTCGTCAGCAATAGTAGCAGCGCCGGCAATAGTTTCGGCGACGGAATTAACCGCTTCTCTGTGCGGCTGCAATTTTCCGGCTCCAATAAAAGCTCGGAACCGATAGGTGTGTTCCACAGCTCGATAATCTTGCTTAATTTGAAATGCTTCGAGATATTCTCCCCGCTGAAAATAGAGCGATCGCAGCATTTCTAAAACCCGCAAATACAGTTGCGGGTTGTAGCACGCTTCGGTTTCCGAGCGCGCAACCTCTAAATGTGCGATCGCCTCCTGTACCTCACCCAAGTGACTCTGGGCTTCTGCTAAAATTAACAGATACAAGCCTAGATGCTGCGACTTTACATGGGTTCCCTGTCCCGTCGCTTCTAAATTTGAGTTGAGAACGTCTAGAGCGATTAAAGCCCATTCTTTCGCCCCTGGCCAGTTCTTTTGCTCTAAGGCTACTCTAGCCAAAAAGCCGTAATCTTGAGCCAAATTAACTGCTGAATTTTCCATATTTTCATGTAACCTCCGAGCTTTGATAGCTAAATTCCAGAGTGCATCCCAATCTTCTAAATGCTGCAATACTTCGCCAAGTTGATTGATGAATATACCAACGGCATCCGGCCGCCCCGCGCGTTCTAAAACATCAATACATTCCTGAAAATAATTCTTAGCTTCCGTCCAGTAAGGACGGTTGCCGCTGCGATGTTGTTCTGCTTGGAAGCGGTAGCAAAGACCTATGTGGAATAGCAGAATTCCCTCTAACACTGGTGCTGGGTGAACGGTAAATAACAAATCGCTAAATTGTGTTTTCGACCCAATAAACGCTACTTGATGCTTCCAAAAACTGAGACTTTTTTGATACAATTCAATGGCGGCCGGGATGTGGTGACAAGCATATTCATGCCTACCGCGAATAAATTGCAAACTTGCTTCAATAGCGGGTTCTAACCTGATGTTGCAAGTTTGCAAGTCTTGGCTAGCTGACTCTAGTTCACTCAAAGAATTGGCTCCGAGAATGGCAGAATTAGTTAAACGCCAATTGCCACTTTCTAAAATGTGGGAAAAAATGCGATCGGCACTTTTGCCTAAGAACTCCACCAAGTCGTCGGGGCCAATCACAAATTCAACACTTGTCGTCCAAGTTTCGATATCTGTTACTAACCGAATCAGTTTTTTTAAGATTTTGTCTGTCACCCACAGCACCACCGGAAAGGGAAAATTATTCCGAAATTCTTCCCTCACGTAGTTGGTAGAAATTAGCACCTGATCGATCGCACTTACCGATTCCAATCCCAACACCATTAAAGCTGAGGGATGGCTGCAGGAAACTTTGGTTTCTATCGTCGTGTAAAGAGTTTTAACAGATGGCGGGAGGACAATTTCTCGAATCTCGATACCAGACTCCTCCCGCAATTGCCGTACAATTTCCTCTCTCATGGCACTGTAATTGCACCGTACCAAAATCAGCGAAAATTGCCCCTGAGACATCGAGAGAGTCCGGGAGAGAGTTTGCAGCGAACTTTTGTTTTGCTGTGCTGCGGTGTCTTGCTGGCAGTGCGAATTAAGCATAATTAATATTTGAAAAATATTCTCAGGATAGGTGCTGTCAACTGCCGAAAAAAGTAAGTTCGGCAACGGATTTTTTAACGGATGTAACGGATGGAAGTTCGGCAACGGATTTTTTAACGGATGTAACGGATGTCAGGAATCGACCGCAGGGGGAAAGTGCAATTAAGAAATTCCTAACCGTTTTGGCGGTTGCTCTAACTAAGTTTACTTTTACCCGTTGTTACGTTTGCCAATCACAGCGAAGAATCACATGATTAATTTTATTTCTGCCCTTTTTGGCGATTTCCCATCACTGGGAACTATCAATTAATTAAGTTTATTTCAGCCTGCATACTTATTATTTTAGCCGATCGCAATTAAAGCATACCCAAAAAAATACATACTCTGTTATTCCCATATTCCCAGCAAAATCAACCGGATTTTACTGAAATCTTGATAATTGCTCAAATTCTACCCAGCAAAAGAGTCTTTGTTTGCGGGGTTCCCAGCCATCGCCCAAATCGCCCAAATCCAATTCAGTTATTCGCATATCGCTGAAATCCGGCATTCCTTGCTTGACTGACCCCTTGCATCACTGAGATAAACTACTGGCGGCGGCTCATCAATTACAGCTTGAAGATTTTTTGTCATAAATTTACTAATCTCCATATCTAAAGTAGCTGTAAAATCAGGTTCATCCCAATCCTCGCTTTCTTCAATGCTGATGGTTGGTGGTGGCCCTATATCAAAATCTAGCTCATCGCCAAAATCCGAAACTTTCTTAATTGGCTCTATTTTCTGACCGGTATCAGTGGCAAAAGCTTGAGTTGTATTGGCTATTAGTACGATCGGCAGTGCTACTATGGCACTTATTGTTGGTCGCGCCGTGATTTTCCTCATCGTATCCTCCTGATATAAACTAAACTTTGGTGCTGCTCTACATTCAACTTCTGCGGCCACTTTAGAGCGCTGTCAGTCGATTTTAAATTTTAGATTTTAGATTTCCTCCACAGATGAATCGGAGAGCTTTAACTAGGGTCTAAAATTGGGGGCTGCTTAACACTCCGGCAGTTCGCAAGTATCCGTTTTTGAGCAGAGTCATTAATTAATAGTGGCTTGTTTTTCCACAGGATATAACCTTATCTGTGACTGTTTGTGGCAAGTTTGCTTAACGGAGCATATCCGGTCAACTGTTTGCCTTTCTATTTACTACGTGAAAACTCTTAAACAGTCAGGTTTTCCCGTTAAGTAATTCCCCGGCGTTTGCGAGTGTTCATCAGAAAGGTGGGTGGAAACCCCGTCGTTGTAGGACGGCTTTATATTAAACTATAGTTTGGTCAATGACCCACCCGCGACGATGGATTCAGACAGCCTAACGAGCGAAGTCCAGTACAACTGGCGGCGCAGACAAATCGGTAGACCGGGAAAAGAGGATAGGGCAATGGTAAACATCCCTGGAATCAAAACAACAGATAAGAATTCCTTTTAGGTATTCGACGCATAAAAACCGCTGGGCTAGCGGGGCTAGTCTGTGGAGCGAACATAAGACCAGAAAACTCCTTGTGGGTGGAGGCAGTTGCGATGAAGCAGAAACTCAAATCGTGAGGTTTGGGAATCACCGTGGCTTTAGCCCGGTGAGAATGTCAACTCAGACTCAAAGCAAAGTGTGTGAGAAGTTCGATCGCACACCAGTTTTCGCACACCAGTTTTCGCACTCCCGCGCTGCCACCAGCAAGCTGATGTGATATACCACAGCCACCGAATATGTGTCAATACTTATATCTTAACATTTCTAAGTTGTTGCATAATTCTCGTTACCAGGAAGAGCCTGGTAACGCAGCTCGGCGAGGCAGAGCCTCCAGCCAAGTCTAGAGGACTCCTATTTCGTCAAGCCGTGTTCGAGAGCGAAGCGAACCAACTCAGTACGGCTGTTAGTACCCGTCTTGCTAAATAAACGGCTGACGTACTTTTCCACATTACGCACGCTAGTTTCCAAGCGGCGGGCAATTTCCTTATTCATCAAACCTTGAGCAACCAAATCCAAAACACTTTGTTCTCGCGGAGTCAAATCAATTTTAATCGGCGAAGGACTTTGGGCGATCGAACTCCGCCCACTCAGCAAAGACTCAATTCTCGCCATTTGGCTTGTCAAAGCAGCAATATCTGGACTTTCAGCATTTTCGCTTGTCTCCTTAGCAGCCGCGCGGCGGGCTAGCAAATTGGTTACTATTGCTACTAATTCGTCGGGATCGAAGGGCTTAGAAAGATAAGCATCGCAGCCTGCTTGATAGCCTTGAATGCGATCGCTCGTCATCCCCTTAGCCGTCAAAAACACCACCGGCAAAGCTTTATAGCGAGGATCTTCCCGCACTTGCTTGAGAAACTGATAACCGTCCACCTGGGGCATCATAATGTCTGAAATCACCAAATCCGGATTAGTCTGCTGCAAGATTTCCCAGCCGTCGCGAGCATTACTGGCAACCTCAACCGCAAAATCGCTATCTTCCAAATAAGCTTGTACTGCTTCCCGCAAGCCCGGTTCATCATCTACCAATAATAATCGTGCTGACATCTCTGTTACCTTCTTAATAGTGTAAATATTGTAGGTTGGGTTGAGGAACGAACCCTACACTTCGCTCCGCCCAAATCTTCATTTTAAATAAGGTGTTGGGTTTCGCCATCGCTCAACCCAACCTACAGAATAAAAACTTTAGCTCAAAACTCAAAACTATTGTCTTTTTTTCCCCTTAAACTTTGGAACGATCAGTCAAAATTTCATAGCCAGTTTCTGTCACCAACACAGTATGCTCAAACTGAGCCGACATAGCATTGTCAACTGTTACAGCAGTCCACTTGTCAGAAAGCGTCCGAGTGTACTTAGAACCAGCATTCAGAATCGGTTCGATCGCCAATGTCATACCGGCTCGCAATTTCACGTTCGGCATTTCGCGGGTGCGGAAATTGAAAACCGACGGTTCCTCGTGCAAATTTCGTCCGACACCGTGGCCGGTAAACTCCTCAACGATACTAAAACCGTTGCTTTTGACATGATCTTCCATCGCACCAGCCAGATCGAGCAAATAAGCTCCAGCCTTCACTTGTTCGATGCCTTTGTAGAGAGCTTCTTCTGCGACTCGGATTAATTTGGCCGATTCGGGAGTCACTTCCACAACTGCGATCGTAATGCAAGAATCGCCGTGAAAACCTTGGTAATATGCCCCCGTATCTACCTTGAGAACATCTCCGGCCCGAATTACCTTTTTGGCGCTGGGGATGCCGTGAACAACTTCGTTATTAATACTAGAGCAAATCGATCCAGGGAAACCGTGATAGCCTTTAAAACTCGGAGTTGCACCCATTTCGCGGATACGTTTTTCGGCATAAGCATCCAAATCAGCAGTAGTCATTCCCGGTTTCACCATTTGGGAAATTTCTTTAAGTACCGTTGCAACGATTTTTGCTGCTTGCCGCATAATTTCGATTTCGCGTTCCGACTTAATTTCAATGCCTCGACGCTGTTTTTTGACTTGGGGTGCTTGAGTTGGACTAGAAAGCAGACTGCTAAAAATATTCATGTATTGATCGGCGGGTAATTTTGTACTTTGACGGCAGGTTGAAGCAAAAAACGGCAAATATCCAGCTTTTTGTGGAAAAAGGGGTGTCTTGTTCCGAACTGTCGATCGCGTGTCCTTTAAGCTAGCTTAATATTTTTCTCAGTAATCAGCACGGGATTGGGGGGTCAATCGATTTTAGATTTTAGATTTTAGATTTTAGATTGAAGCATTGACCCCACGAATAAATTCGGGGGATCCTTTATCGGATACAGGTTTTGTATTTCTGGGTCCTGAGTCTGCTTTCGGAATGAATCACGTGGCGGGTATCCTGGATGCTTGATTGTCAACAAAGCGGTTTTAACCGCCGAGTCCGTTGGAAATCACCGAATAGCACTATTGTCAATCAGCCTTCACGGACGGCCTCTCCTGCCCAACCCCTACTCCCCACAAGAAAATTTACTCTTTGTGGAACAGGCATCTTGCCTGTTCTTGAGCATGGTGCAAGATATCAGTTGGAGCGGGATTTCCGAGCCTTCCTGTAAGGTTAGCAATTGCGGCAATTAACTTAGTTATGTCAACTGGTTTAGATAAGTGCATCTGGAAACCAGCTTCCAGCGCTTGCTTGCGCTCTTCCTCTCTCGCGTAGGCCGTCAGGGCGATCGCAGGCATCTTTCCACCCCTGAGCACTTCCATTTCTCTCACGCGCGCGATCAACTCATAGCCGTCTGCTTGCGGCATTCCAATGTCGCTCAGCAGCAGATCCGGCCAATAACTCTCCAGTGCAGCTAGAGCCCCGGCTACCGATGTCGCCGATCGCACCATAGCTCCTTCGTCCTCGAGTAAAGCAATCAAAAACTCCCGCGTGTCATCGTCATCATCCACCACCAGCAATTGCAAATTAGCCAGAGTGGGGAGAGTCTCTGTCGCGTCATTGAGTTCCGACCAATCATCCCCTGCACCTCCGGTCTTCCTTTGTGCAAGAGGTAAAGCCACCGTAAATTTCGCACCTTCGCCCGGATTATTCTCTGCATGCACCTTACCGCCGTGCTGTTCCACCAAGTGACGGACGATCGCCAATCCCAGTCCCAAACCCCCGTAAGACCTAGTTGTGCTGCTATCAGCTTGGCGGAAGCGATCGAAAACATAAGGCAAAAAATCAGGAGCTATACCAATGCCACTATCAATTATCTGAATGTGAGCCTCATCGCCAACTGACTCTAACCGCACCTCTACTTTACCCTCTTGCGGACTAAACTTAATCGCATTTGACAGCAAATTCCACACAATTTGCTGCAAGCGATCAAAATCGCCGATAACTTCACCTACATTTGGGCTGCACGTTAATTCTATGACTATTGATTTTTCCTCGGTCAGCGGCTGCAAAGAATCTATTGCCAGCTTGATCGCAGATTCCAACCGAATCGGATGCATATTTAAATTTAGTTTCCCCCGCAGAATCCGCGAAACATCTAAAATATCTTCGATGAGTTGAGCTTGAGATTTAGCATTGCGCTCAATTGTTTCTAGGGCTTTCTCAATAGTGTCTTGGTCAAAAGTTTTGGTACGAAGCAGCCTAGACCAGCCGAGAATTGCATTTAAAGGAGTACGGAGTTCGTGAGAGAGAATAGCTAGAAATTCATCCTTCATCTGGTTAGCTCTCTCCGCTTCTTGTCGCGCCACTTGTTCGCGGATTAGTCTGCTGCGTTCTTCCTCTGCTTGCTTGCGGTCTGTGACATCTCTAACCGTACCCACATGACCGATCAGTTTTCCCAAATCCGAAAACATTGGCGACGACTGCACATTAATCCAACGCACAGTTTCGCTCCCAGCTAATCGAAACTCATTAGAATATTCGTGACCTTCTTTAATCCAAGCTAACCAATGTGCTACTACGCGATCGCGATCTTCTTCATGAACTTCCCGCTGCCAAATCTCTGCTAAACTTTCCTCCAAAGTTAACCCGCAAATCGCTTGACAACGGGGATTGATGTAAGTACAGCGGCCTTCAACGTCAGCTAAGTAAATTCCCAGTGGTGAACAAGCACACAAAGTGCGAAACCGCTCTTCACTTTTACTTAGTTCACTATTAACCGCAGCTAACAGTGTCGCTTGCTGCTTCACCTCGACTGTTTTTTGGAACAATTCCACAAATACCTGCACCTTCGAGGTCAATATTTCCGGTTCCAAGGGTTTGAACAGGTAATCCACCGCACCCAGAGAATAACCTTTAAACACGTGGGTGTCATTACTGCTGAATGCTGTGATAAAAATAATCGGAGTCGCTCGCGATCGATCTCTAGAGCGAATCAATGTAGCTGTCTCAAATCCATCCATTCCCGGCATCTGCACATCAAGCAAAATTACTGCAAAATCTTCATTAAGCAGACATCTCAGAGCCTCCGCGCCCGAACTAGCTTGTACTAGATTATAAGAGGGGCTGTTGAGAATAGCTTCTAGAGCTATCAAATTTTCTGGGCGATCGTCAACTAAAAGGACATTTACTCGATGGGGGGACTGCTGATTCATAATTTTTTTAATCTTTAATTCTTAGCAAATTGACTAAACAGGGAGCGATTTTAGAGAGGGGTAAAATCCAGTCTACTTCAACATTTGCGATCGCCGATGCTGGCATGGTCGGGCATAGAGCTGAAGCCGGTTCCTCCACGAATGTCAATCCTCCCTCAGCTTTAATTTTTGCCAGCCCTTTACTACCATCCGAATTAGCTCCCGTTAAAATTATGCCGATAACTTTCTCCCCAAAGGCATCCGCAGCAGACTCAAACAGCACATCGATTGAGGGCCGCGCATAGCAGACAGGAGCCTCAGTTGATAGTGCAAACGTAGGAGTTCCGCGATTGCGGATTGGGGAGTTTGAATTATGGATTGACTCCACTGCCACGCTCCCCCATTCTGTAAAGTCGTTTTCATACAGGATAAACTCCTCGTCAGAGGGCGATTCTATTAGCAAGTGATAGTCAGCAGGAGCCAAGTAAACCCGTCCAGGTGCGATCGGCTCTTTGTCTTTTGCCTCTGTGATTTGGAGAGAGCTTTGCTTTTGTAAAAAATAAGTAAGCCTATTCTCAGAACTCTTATGGCGGTGTTGGACAATAACTACAGGCAAAGGAAAGCTTTGGGGCAAATCTGCCAGCAGCACAGTCAGAGCCTCTAGCCCTCCCAAAGACGTACCCACAACCACTATTTCAAAATTTTTCTTATTTAATTCTCCGGTAGAGTTTCTCACTACTTTCAATTGGTTCATAGTATTTTTCATAAGGTGTAAAAGTCAGAGACTCCTGATGTCCTAGTCCTAAAACTCCAAACATTCCCAGGCTCTCATAAAAAAGCTTGTGTACCCGCTCTTGGAGGTGTGAATTGAAATAAATCATCACATTACGGCATAAAATAACATTAAATTCATTAAAAGAATTATCCGTTGCTAGGTTGTGGTGAGCAAAGACAATATTATCTTTAAGTGAAGAGCGAAAAATCGCATTTTCATAGGCAGCAGTGTAATACTCAGAAAATGCTTTCTTGCCCCCCGCTTGGTGGTATAGTTGCGTATATTCTTGCATTTGTTTCAGCGGAAATATCCCTGTTTTGGCTGTTTTCAAAACTAATTCATTCATGTCCGTAGCGTAAATCCGACAACGGTCATAAAGTCCTTCTTCTTGCAGCAAGATTGCCATAGAATAGACTTCTTCGCCCGTTGAACATCCAGCGTGCCAAATCCGAATAAAAGGATAAGTACGCAACAGCGGCACCACTTTATTTCTGAAACTAATGTAAAAGCTGGGATCGCGAAACATCGCCGTTACATTGACAGAAATATCCAGCAGTAAACGATCTAGGTAAGCAGGATTGTGAAGTACCTTTTCCTGAAGTGCAGAGACAGTGGTGAGCCGTTCCGAGCGAATAGTGTTCCTAATACGGCGCTTGAGAGAGGCAAGAGCATAATTACGAAAATCAAATCCGTAATAGCGAAACATTCCCTCTAGTAGGAGTTGAATTTCGATTGTTTCAAGTTCATGACTTTCGGACATTTTTAATTACTAATTGGGAATTGGGCATTTTTGACTGTTGACTGTTGACTGATGACTGTTGACTGTTGAATCCTGACTGCTGACTGTTGACTAATGACAATTAACAACTGACAACAATCAACAGTCAACTGCCAACTGACAACTGACTTCATTATCGATAAAGCCAGACACGCAGCAGCGAGAGCAACTGTTCCGTATCAACAGGTTTGGTAATGTAGTCAGACGCACCAGCTTCGATACATTTTTCCCGATCGCCTTTCATAGCTTTCGCAGTAAGAGCAATCATTGGCAAAGAAGCAAATTGAGGCATATTACGAATTGCTTGCATGGTTTCGTAACCGTCCATCTCTGGCATCATCACGTCCATCAACACAATATTTATGCCAGGCGTATTTTGCAATTTAGCAATGCCCTCTCTGCCATTCTCAGCATACTCAATCTTCATTTTATGGCGCTCCAGCATACTCGTGAGGGCGAAAATATTCCGCATATCGTCGTCAACAATCAAGACTGTTTTGCCTGCCAGCGTCGAATCTGTTTGATACAGTTGCTCTAGCATTTGGCGCTTTGGTTCCGGCAAATTTGCTTGCACTCGGTGCAAAAACAAAGCTGTTTCATCTAACAAACGTTCGGGCGATCGCACATCTTTAACAATGATTGTTTCCGCCATGCGCTTCAGTTGAGTTTCTTCGGATCTTGTCAACTCTTTGCCCGTATAAATAATAAGCGGCAGACTTTTCAAAGTAGCCTCTTGCTTGATCTGCTCGATCAGTTCAAAACCCGTCATATCTGGTAGTCCCAAATCCAGTACAACGCAGTCAAAATGCCCCGATTTCAAAATTTCTAGCGCCTCTGCACCACTCCCCACAGCCGTGGTAGAAACATCGTGATTACCGATTAAATCCACAATGCTCAGACGCTGTGTTTCGTCGTCTTCCACGACTAGCAAATTCTTCACTGGTCGCTCTACAAACCCCTTAATATCAGTCAAAGCTTTGCTCAATGCTTCGCGACTGACAGGCTTTTGTAAGTAGGCGATCGCCCCTAACTGCAAACTGCGCTGCCGCCCTTCTTCAACTGATACAATGTGAACCGGAATGTGGCGCGTACTTGGGTCGTGCTTCAAGCGATCGAGCACTGTCCAGCCATCCATCACAGGCAAATTTAGATCCAGCATAATCGCAGTTGGCTTGAACTCTCGCGCCATCGCCAAGCCGATATCGCTCCGCAAAGCCACCAAACCTTTGAAACCCTGTTCCTGCGCCATATCCAACAGAATCCGAGCGAAGTTTACATCATCCTCGACAATCAACAGCACGCGATCGTCACTCTCAATATTTTCTCGATCATCAGAGATTAAAGGTGAGGGGTAAGGCGCGATCGGCAAGTGGAAATTCGGCAAAGGAAGTGCGGGAGAATTAGCAGGGGGTAATTGAGGCGTTTGCTTGCCCGTTCCCGAACCCGTATCATTCATTATTCGCGATTCTTGGTAAGTTTGTGGCAGATAAAGCGTGAACCTACTACCCTCACCAGGGCTACTTGTCAATTTAATTTCTCCACCTAACAAATTAGCGATTTCTCTACTAATTGACAAACCCAAACCCGTGCCCCCGTATTTGCGGCTAGTGCTACCATCTGCTTGTTGGAAAGCCTCAAAAATAACCCGGTGTTTTTCAGCAGAAATCCCAATCCCGGTATCGCTAACTGAGAAAGCCAAAACAGTAGGGGAACTCGTTAAACTTTCTATTTCTAAATTCCACCCGGCCCGCGCTACTTCGACACGCAATTTCACCTCACCCCGTTCTGTAAACTTAAACGCATTAGAGAGGAGATTCTTCAAAACTTGTTGCAGTCGTTTAGCATCAGTATAGAGACCTTTTGGCAACCCAGACTCAAGCTCTAATTGAAAACTCAACTTCTTATCTTGGGCGATTTGGCGGAAAGTCCGATCCAAATGATCTCGCAAGTCCGTAAACAACACTTGCTCAATTTCCACTGACATCGTGCCTGATTCAATCTTAGCGAGATCCAAGATGTCATTAATCAGCCCTAACAAATCTGTTCCAGCCGAGTAAATTGTGCGCGTGTATTCAACTTGCTTCTGAGTCAAATTGCCCTCAGTATTGTCAGAAAGCAATCGAGCGAGAATCAACAGCGAATTCAGCGGAGTTCGCAACTCGTGAGACATATTTGCTAGAAACTCCGACTTATACTTAGAAGTTAGAGCCAACTGTTCCGCTCTTTCTTCCAACAACCCCCTCGCCTGTTCAATATCTCGGTTTTTCCGCTCAACTTCCTTATTTTGCAGCGCTAGCAATTCAGCTTGTTCTTCTAATTCTTCATTCGTTTGTTGCAACTCTTCCTGCTGACTCTTCAACAGTTCCTCAGATGCGCGGAGAGACTGCGCTTGTTGTTCGAGACGCTTGTTAGTTTCCGTTAGTTCCTTTTGCTGAGTTTGTAACTCTTCCGCCAAAGACTGCGACTGTTTCAGCAACTCTTCCGTTCGCATACTCGCCGCAATTGTATTTAAGACAATGGCGATACTTTCTGTAAGTTGGTCGAGAAATGTTAAGTGTATTTCGCTGAATCGCCGGAACGAAGCTAACTCGATTACTGCCGTCACTTGTCCCTCAAAGAGTACGGGTAAAACCACAACATTCAACGGCGTAGATTCTCCCAGCCCAGATCCAATTTTAATGTAGTTCTCCGGCACTTCAGTCAACAGTATGCGTTCCTTTTCCAGGGCGCACTGTCCTACCAAACCTTCGCCTAAATGGAATCTATTTCCTAACTGTTTGCGTTCGCGGTAGGCGTAGGTACTTAACAGTTTGAGAAACGGATCGTGTTCCACAGCTTCCATCATAAAGAATACGCCATGCTGAGCAGAAACCAGCGGCGTCAATTCTGAGAGAATTAGTTTAGAAACAGTTTCTAAATCTCGCTGACCTTGTAGCATTCGAGTGAACTTAGCGAGGTTGGTTTTCAGCCAATCTTGCTCAGTATTCTTCTGCGTCGTCTCCCGGAGATTGGCAATCATCTGGTTAATGTTGTCCTTAACAATGGCAACTTCTCCTTCCGTGGCGACGGAAATTGACCTCGTTAAATCGCCTCTGGTAACAGCAATTGCCACTTCGGCGATCGCCCGCAGTTGAGTAGTCAAATTCGCCGCCAATTCATTCACGTTATCCGTCAAATCTCGCCACGTCCCCGCCGCGCCCGGAACCTTTGCCTGGCCGCCCAATTTCCCTTCAATTCCCACCTCCCGCGCCACTGTAGTAACTTGATCGGCAAACGTCGCCAGCGTATCAATCATCTCATTAATCGTATCTGCCAGAGTTGCAATTTCTCCCTTAGCTTCCAGCATTAATTTGCGCTTCAAATCGCCATTCGCCACCGCCGTCACAACTTTAGCAATACCTCGCACTTGCGCTGTCAAATTCCCCGCCATCGAGTTTACGTTGTCGGTTAAATCTTTCCAAGTTCCTGCAACTCCTTTCACCTCAGCTTGACCGCCCAATTTACCCTCAGTTCCAACCTCCCGCGCCACCCGCGTTACCTCAGAAGCGAAGGAATTAAGTTGATCCACCATCACGTTAATAGTGTCTTTCAACTCCAGAATTTCGCCTTTAACATCAACGGTAATTTTCTTAGACAAATCGCCATTTGCCACCGCTTTCGTCACTTCCGCAATATTCCGCACCTGCGCCGTCAAATTACCCGCCATCAAGTTAACATTATCGGTTAAATCTTTCCAAGTTCCCCCTACACCCCGCACGTAAGCTTGTACACCTAATTTACCTTCCGTTCCTACTTCTCTCGCCACCCGCGTTACTTCAGATGCGAAGGAACTCAACTGATCCACCATGATGTTAATCGTGTTTTTCAGTTCGAGAATTTCGCCTTTAACATCTACTGTAATTTTTTTGGATAAATCGCCATTTGCCACTGCCGTTGTCACTTCGGCAATGTTACGCACTTGTGCTGTTAAATTCCCCGCCATCGAGTTAACTGAATCCGTTAAATCTTTCCAGGTTCCAGCAACTCCTTTAACTTCTGCTTGCACCCCTAATTTCCCTTCGGTTCCCACTTCCCTAGCAACCCTGGTTACTTCCGATGCGAAGGAATTTAACTGATCCACCATCGTGTTGACGGTATTTTTTAACTCCAAAATTTCACCTTTAACATCGACAGTAATTTTCTTCGACAAGTCGCCATTTGCCACCGCAGTAGTAACAGCCGCAATATTCCGTACTTGCTCTGTCAAACTACCCGCCATAAAATTAACTGAATCCGTTAAATCCTTCCAAGTTCCTGCTACGCCTCGGACATCCGCTTGACCGCCTAGTTTACCTTCCGAACCCACTTCCCTAGCAACCCTGGTTACTTCAGATGCAAAGGAATTAAGCTGATCCACCATCACGTTAATGGTGTTTTTCAGTTCTAAAATTTCGCCTTTAACCTGTACCGTAATTTTTTTAGATAAGTCACCGTTAGCAACAGCAGTCGTCACCTCAGCAATGTTGCGGACTTGTGCTGTTAAATTCCCGGCCATTGAGTTAACTGAATCCGTTAAATCTTTCCAGGTTCCTGCTACTTCCTGCACTTCAGCTTGCACGCCTAACTTCCCTTCCGTTCCCACTTCCCTAGCAACCCTGGTTACTTCAGATGCGAAGGAATTTAACTGGTCAACCATCGTGTTGACGGTATTTTTGAGTTCGAGAATTTCCCCTTTAACATCTACGGTAATTTTCTTAGATAAATCGCCCTTTGCCACAGCGGTTGTCACTTCAGCGATGTTCCGCACTTGTGCTGTCAAACTGCCTGCCATGAAGTTAACGCTATCCGTTAAATCCTTCCAAGTTCCGGCAACTCCTTTAACTTCTGCTTGACCGCCGAGTTTGCCTTCGGAACCCACTTCTCTCGCCACCCGCGTTACTTCCGATGCGAAGGAATTTAACTGATCTACCATGATGTTAATCGTGTTTTTCAGTTCGAGAATTTCACCTTTTACATCTACTGTAATTTTTTTAGATAAGTCACCATTTGCCACAGCCGTCGTCACGTCGGCAATGTTCCGTACTTGTGCGGTAAGATTGCCAGCCATTGAATTAACTGAATCCGTTAAATCTTTCCAGGTTCCTGCAACTCCCCGCACTTCAGCTTGCACCCCTAATTTGCCTTCCGTTCCTACTTCCCTAGCAACTCTGGTTACTTCAGATGCGAAGGAACTCAACTGATCCACCATGATGTTAATCGTGTTTTTCAGTTCGAGAATTTCGCCTTTAACATCTACTGTAATTTTTTTGGATAAATCGCCATTTGCCACTGCCGTTGTCACTTCGGCAATGTTACGCACTTGTGCTGTTAAATTCCCCGCCATCGAGTTAACTGAATCCGTTAAATCTTTCCAGGTTCCAGCAACTCCTTTAACTTCTGCTTGCACCCCTAATTTCCCTTCGGTTCCCACTTCCCTAGCTACCCGCGTTACTTCCGACGCAAAGGAGCTCAACTGGTCTACCATTGTGTTAACAATTTGCGCGGTTTGGAGGAATTCTCCTTTGAGGGGTCTGTCTTCTATTTCTAACGCGATAGTTTGCGATAAATCTCCTTTTGCTACGGCGCGAATTACTCTGGCGGTTTCAGAGGTTGGTTGCACTAAATCTGTAATTAGGGTATTGACAGAGTTTACGCTAGCTGCCCATGACCCCTCGGCGCTGCCGATGGTTGCCCGCTGGGCAATTTTGCCTTCTTTACCGACAACTGTGCCGATGCGATCGAGTTCGGCCGCCATTCTCTCATTGAGCTCGATAATGTCGTTAAGTTCGTCAGCAATTTTCCCCGCTAGACCGGTCTGGTCTATAGGCATCCGAACTGAAAAGTCCCCTTTTTTGACAGCTACTAAGGTTCTGAGTAACTGTTTGGCATAACCATTACTGGAATTGGCGCTTGTTATCTGTGCAGTTGACATGACCGTTACCTTTGACGAGTTTGAAGGGGAAGGGGGGAATATTTTTGAGATTATTGATATTATCCGACTAAAGCAGTGTCTGATTGCTTCTATCGAAAGATGGATGACAAATTGCTGTTTATCAGGTATTTTGTTATTGGTTATTTTATACTGGTTAGCAAACTCTTCTTGCTAACCAGTTAATTGTCGGGTGTCAGGAACAGGCTCGCAAGCCTGTTCCACCCTGTTCCACACAGAGTGAATTTTATTGTAAGGCGGGCAGGATGCCGGCCCTACAGATTATCAACTGCGATTATTTCCAATTTTGCCACGAACTATTGAAAATAGAAGTACCCGGAAAGGCGATCGGATTGGCATTTTGTTGCAACCGCAACTGCAACACTTCCAAGTTGGGCTCGCGGGACGGCAATTCGTCCACTAATTCATAAGGGAGAATCCCCTTTTCTAGGGAAAAAGCAGCCGTAACTCCCGCCGCCGCACCGGCAGACCATTCAAAAGAATGCACTCGATAAGCAGCGGCCGCTGTGTGGCTAACAGCAATACTTTTACCCGCCACTAACATATTGTCAATTTTCTGGGGAATCATTGCCCGCAGCGGAATTTGGAAGGGATAAGCTTGCCCTTGACCTTTGCGAGTACCTTCCCGTTCGGTATTTCCTGGTGCTTCCGGCGGACTGTTGGTCATGCAGGGGTGAAAGTCGATCGCATAATGACCAATCCCCACAGAATCAGGATAAATCGTAGCGCGCGATCGCGATTTTGTATCCTCAACAGATTGACTTCCCACAGCCAAAGCCGGCGCATTCAAACCACCCACAGCTAACCACAAATTGCGATACTCTTCCTCCGACAAATTCTGGCGGTAAAAATCAGCCGTAAAGTCAGTGCGAGACATATCAACTTCCCACACCGTAAAACCTTGAGGCTGATTGAAACTCGGTCGCCCAATAATGCGCCGGCCCTCCCGCATATAAGGATATTTAGAAAGTCCGTGCACCGTCCCCATCGGCGAATCCAACCCGCTCAAAAAACGATTGTTTGGATTAGGCTTTTTGACTCCCTCTCCTAGCTGCGAGTCAGTAGTTCCTGTTACCAGCCAGTAGAAAAATCCTTTGGCATTTTCCTCTCCCTTTCGCAAAGTTTCGGTTCGCAAACCGCCCATCCATCCCCCCGGTTGCAGTTGACCTGCTGCCTCCAACTGCTCGCGAGAATAAATTAAATTATCCTGGGCAGAACCGGGACGATAGTCATTGCCCCAAGTCCAGTTTTGCATCGAAATATCCCCCGGATAAATCGGGAATTGCTTCGGGTCGGAAGGTCGCTTTTCATCCGGTCTCATGCTCCTGATTTGGCGGTAGGTGAAAACTAAGGGAAAGCTCGCCAATCTCTGCAATTCGTAGCTGTAGTAAGGAGCGTATTGTTGATAAAAAGACGGCATTTGATGCTGTTGCGGTTCCTTCGTTGCCTCCATCGCAAAGGTGTAGGTAAAACCTTGAGTGCAGTAAGCGTCGCCGGTGGGGCTGGCAGAAGAAGGTTCGAGAGGGGAACGCGGGTCAATTCCGAGGCGGTAGGGAACATCCGCAAGTCCGATCAATTCTCCTGTTTCAGTGGCATCTACCACATACCACTCAGCAGGTCTAGGTTTTGAATTTGACTGGTTAGGTGGTTTGGGAATAAACCGAATAATAGTTTTGTTAAATCGCGGAGAATTTTCGTAGCGATAGGCATCTTCGATCGTCTGAGAAAGAGTTTCGGTGTTGATTGGTGGCGTGTTGGCGGCGGGTTTGTGTTGAATGGCGATCGCACTTTTAATTTGTTGACCCCCTACCGCATTCCCCGCCACAGCAGGAGTAATTGCTAGTTCTTTAATAACTGTATTGGGAAACCATTTCAGCGTGCCTTTGCCTTTTTTAGCGGCATCCTGCAAGATGTTAAATAGAATTTTGTGACCGTCGTATGGCATAAAACACGAATAGCTAACCCAACAGCCTCCGGGATTTAGCCGGCCGTAATGTTCCTTGATCCGCTCCCGCAATTCTAGGTAGCCACGGGGGTAAAATAAGAGCGATCGCTGAGTATCTCTTTCATCGAGTGCGGAAGTTCCCTGGGAGGAAATTTGACCGCCTACCCAATCAGTAATTTCAGTGAGGCAAACTGTGCGCCCCGCCAGCAAACCTTCGTAAGCGGTAGCAGCCCCTGCGAGACCGCCGCCTGCTACTAGAATGTCGCAAGTTTCAGCAGTGTCGGGATTGCGGGGAGGTGCGGCAAATACTGGCGAAATGCTCCCCATCGCGGAAATTATGCCGAGGGTGAGGCTAAGGATCGATCGACCTTTGAGCAAAAATAGATACTGTCGAAGTTTCATCGGAGATTGTGGAATTAATTTTGACATAGCGCGAAAAACACTCATCCCATTTAAATGTTTATTTTGCAGTATACTGGTATTTCGCGCTGTTGTCAGGGAAAACTTTTTTAGAGAAGAGGCATTAATACCAGCAACAACTATTGAACAGCCGGATGAACCTTATGCTCAAGATAGTCAAATTTTTTAGGTTATTTATTCCTTTTGAGACTTTAACAATTACCACCAGTTTAACTTATTCGGAAGTTTTACGCAGGTTGGACGAAGTTGTTACTCCTCCCAAAGTTTTTAGAATAATTATACCCTTTTGTCAGCCCCCTGCGAAACCCTATGAAGGAACGATTGATGGCAAAACCTTCAAAATTAATCGCATCATCATCGGCAGACATTTATTGTTCCCAATTATACAAGGATATATACATAATCAACAGTTCGGTTGTTCCATCAGGATTAGGATGAGTTTACATACGACAGTTATAGGATTTCTGATTCTGTGGCTGTGGACAACTGGCAGTATTGGAATGTTTTCTTTATTTGCTTGGTTAGTCGAACCATCGGTGGGAGCCATATTTTTACCAATTTTAGGAATGTTTATTTTTGGCTGGCTTTTGTGCTTGATTCCATTTAAAATAGAGGCAAAAGCAGCTATAAAATTCTTGTCGATTCTCTTAACATAAAGTAATTGATTACGACCATATTTGAGCTGTATTATTAAAAACAATCGGGCTTCATTTGCAGTAAAAAAAAACTAAATTTTCCGGGATTACCCATGCGTCAAAACCAACTCAAACAAAAAATTAAACAAGGCGAAACAGTCCTCGGTTTATTTATGAACTGCGCTTATCCCGCATTCATGGAAATCTGCGGTCACGCTGGATTTGATTTCGCCGTTATCGATATGGAACACGGCCCCCTGAACCCGCTTGCTGCTGAAGATTTGTGTCGCGCCGCCGACTGCACCGGAATTGCACCGATTGTTCGTGTCCGCAAAAACGACGGGCCGCAAATTCAACGAGCTCTCGACATCGGCAGTGCAGGAGTTCAAGTACCTCAAATTGAAAGCAAAATCGATGCCGAAACCGCTGTCAAAAGTGCTAAATACAGTCCTCTGGGCACGCGAGGCCTTTCCTTTGCTACGCGGGCAGGACTTTACACCGCTGCAGGTACAAATATCACCGATCGACTCAACGAAGAATCCTTAGTTGTGATTCATGTCGAAGGCAAATGCGGCATCGACAACCTGGCAGAAATTGTTACTGTGCCAGAGGTGGACGTGATTTTTCTGGGGCCTTACGATTTGTCACAGTCGATCGGCATTCCCGGCCAAGTCCGCGATCCCCGAGTCATCGACATGATGCAAGAGGCAGTCCAAACCATCCGCAAAGCAGGCAAAGCCGCCGGTACTTTTGCCGAAAACCCCGAAATCGCCCAGCAGTGGATTGATGCTGGCGTTCAGTACGTCGCACTTGGGGTCGATGTTGCCGTTTTCCTGCGGGCCTGTCAGTCGCTGGTGAAAGCAGTCAATCGATTTTAGATTTTAGATTTTAGATTTTAGATTGGGGATTTTGGATTAAAAGAAGAACCAGCCCCCAATTCATCTTGTCGTCTTTACGATATCTTTGCAATTTTTGTAGTGTCTTTTACGACACATACAAAAATCCTGCGCTAGAGTAGAAGCATACACCTCCTCCAGGCAAAATTAGGGAGGGGAGCAAGGCTTCAGGGAGTAAAATCTATGAAAACCGTATTAGAATCCATTCATTTGGATTATGCCTTCATGTTTACTTTCAAAAAAGTAAACTCGATTAAGCTAGAAGGCTTCAAGGAATTTTTTGACGATATGCCTGTCGATCCGTATGTGAAAGGTAAGTATCGTTCGAGAAGATTATCGCGGTTTGCAGTCAACGGAAATGAGTTAGTTAAGCTACCTCACGGCTATTTGTATCAAAGCAAAACATACAATCCGCTAGTGGGTGATATCAGGCGGGAATTTGCCGAATTGGACGATCGGCTAATCGCCCTCGATAATTTCAAACAGATGATTTTTGCTTTTTTCGATTCCTGCAAAATTCACCCGGAAGCTGAAATCGGCATCCATCAAATCAGAACGACTTGTTCGCCAAACAATTTCGGCAACCCCGCACCGGAAGGCATTCACCAAGACGGTACTGACTTTATCGGGATTTTCTCAGTTGACAGAACTAATATTGTCGGCGGGGAAACGCATTTGTACTTGGCTAAAAAAGAGAAGCCTGTTTTTAATAAAATTCTGCATCCGGGAGAATTGCTGTTAGTTAACGACCACGAGTTTTTCCACTTTACTACACCGATTAAACCGGAATCTGAAGGAGTGGGAACCAGGGATGTCTTTGTGCTGACTTCTCCGAGTTTGCTTACCGATTGAGGATACAGTCCTGGACGCATAACCTAATGATGTAGGGTGCGTACTACGCACCTTACTCCGATTACCCATTACTGCATCCCACAGATCGCCTTTTGGTTGCGCCCCCACCCATCTCGATCGTGGTTAATGCTTGGGAAAATCGATTCCTGAAATGGATATTCCTTCCATCTTCTCCACATATCGTCCTTGAGCAGCTACACATTCTGCCATTTTTTTAGCTTGTATGGGTTGACTCCTTGGATCGGGCGAGATACCTCTATACTCCCATGTACCGCGAATGTCGCCAGAGAATGCTTTTCCATTGTTTTTTAATACTAGCTCTGTGCCAGTTGCATCAATATAGAATTTCCCATTTTCCACAGACACGCTGCTAATTGTGATAGATTCGACTCCTTTGTAGGGATTTGCAGGGCCATCAACGATCTTGATGCAGATTCTATTGTTTTGATGTGCAATCTCTCTACGGGAGTTATTGAACATTGTTCCTTGAGCGTAGTAAGCTCCTGTGGGTAGAATTGTAGAGCCCTGTTGATTACTTTGAGCAGAGGACAATGATGAGATTGACAGAAGGATAGAACTAACAATTAGTGTTTCGATCGCCAAAAATTTCATTTGCAACAAAACTCCATTAAAATTGTTTTTTCAGATTCTACACGATCGCAAATGCTCTATAAACTTCTCTAGAGTTCTTGCAAAAGTCAAATTCACCTCCAGCAAGTCCCCCCTTATTCAGGGGAGCAACAAGAATAATCTTGCTTCTTCCCCTGATTCAAGGGCAGGGTTGGGGTGGGTGCTTTGTGTTTTTACAAGAGTTCTAATCATGACTCAAGTCATTACTACAAACCTTTCGTTAGTAGTGAGGACTTTATTCGTCTTTCTGGCGTTTAGTCAATCATGACTCAAGTCCTGACTACAAACCTGCGTATTTTCCTAAAAAGCCAGGTTTATGCCTCTAGCAACTCACAGATAAATCTTATCGAAACTTCCGTTCAGACTCTTGAATCGGAACATCATTAATACTAGCTTCACGTCTTCGCATTAACCCATTTTCGGCAAATTCCCACTGTTCATTACCATAGGCGCGATACCAGTAGCCAGAATCATCGTGCCACTCATACTCAAATCGAACAGAAATCCGATTATCTGTAAAACTCCACAGTTCTTTCTTTAAACGGTAATCTAATTCCTTTGCCCATTTTCGTCTTAAAAAAGCCTTGATTTCTTCCCGTCCGCTGAAGAATTCGGCACGGTTTCGCCACTGAGAATCTTCCGTATAAGCTAAGGCTACTCGTTCTGGATCGCGGGTATTCCAGGCATCTTCAGCAGCTTGAACTTTGGCTTTAGCCGTTTCTAACGTAAAGGGCGGTAGAGGTGGTTTAGTTTCCATCAGCTTTGTTTTTTGTGATTATAAAATATCAGGTGCGGGATGCTCGCGCTACAGAGAGAGTTTTGGGAATTTGAGATCAATCCTCAGCATCGGGATCGATTCCCATTGCTCGCAGTCGATCGGCTAACTGGGTAATTTTTCGCTCTGCTTGTTCGGCTCTTTCCCGTTCTTGTTCGGCTCTTTCCCGTTCTTGTTCGGCTCTTTCCCGTTCTTGCTCGGTTCTAGCCCGCTCAATTTCAACTTGTTCGGAGCCAGTTAACAGCAAATTTCCCTGCGAATCCCACCACCGCAGCCAAAGCAATTCTTGATTTTGATAGCTTCCCTGCCACAGTCCCAATTCTACATCTAGTACAGGAATGGGATAGTGACCGCGTGCGTTTGGCTGCATCCTTTGATACACAAAATCTATCAGGTGATAGACTTCTAAATTGCCAGTTCTCATTTCATAAATGCCGTAGTAAGGAATGCGAATAATTCTCTCGTACACCCAAAACTTACCCGGTTTAGTGGTAGTACCGTCAGCGGCCACAGTCAAGGGAGTACGATCGCGCTCTTCCTCTCCATTACCGCTAGCAAATTCTAAAGCAATGAACGGAGCCATGTGTTCCCGCCAAAGTACATAAGAACGGCGAAAACCGTCAAGTGTTGCGGGTACATTCGGCACGTAAAACCAATCCGGTGCTTCTGCGCCTCGCTCTGGCGGGTCAGTTTCTCGCCAGTAAATGCCGCAATCTTGCCCGATCGCATATTGTCCGTCTGGATGCAGCCGCTCTACAACCGGCCCGATCGAATCTGTCAGAATGATGCTCTGAGGATGCTCCTGAAAATTTTTCACAAATGTACCGTCTTCGTCTGGCAATTGGGTATGATCGGGGAATGCAGGAGGCAGACCTGTAGCAGTTATTATCTCAGTCATCGTCTTTTCCGTGCAGTTATTGTTAATTGTACTGCGAAATTTTAGAGCAATCTGATTTGAAACTTTAGCTAATATTCGCTAATATGGAAAAGCGATCGTAAAAGGTAAGTCAAATGGTTGTCGCAATTTCTAAAGCGGGATTGGGTACAGGTGCGGCTTTCCTGTCAAACGTGACATGGGAGACTCTGGAAAAATTGGATGCTGATTTGGCAGACACTGGGGCGCGCTTAACTTATTTGGATGGGTGTTTAGAAATTATGGCCCCTTTATCTGATGCTCATGAAGAACCTAAAAATACTTTAGGTCAGGTTTTAGAAGTTTATATGCGGACGAAGGACATTCGTTTCTACGGACGCGGCAGTACAACCATCGGGATGAAGGAGTTGGGTGCACGGAAAGAACCGGACGAGTCTTATTGTTTGGGTACGCGCAAGTCGGTTCCAGATTTGGCGATCGAGGTAACAGTGACGAGTGGTGGAATTGATACGCTGGAAATCTATCGTCGTGTGGGAGTGCAGGAGGTTTGGTTTTGGGAGGATGGGGTAATTTCGGTTTATTGCTTGCGTTCTACGGGGTATGAGTTGGTGAGTAAGAGCGAACTTTTGCCGGAGTTGGATTTGCGATCGATCGAGTTTTATTCGCGGATGGCGGATCAATATGATGCGGTGAATGCTTTTATGCGATCGATGTAGAAGTTGAGAATTGCGATCGATGTTACAGTTTGATACTGCTAGGATTTGACTTGGATTGAATGTATTGTTGAAATACAGGATTGAGTAAAAATAGCGCTCCCGCTCCTACTTGTACTTTTTCCAGTAAGCCGCGCCGCGCTAAAGATTGTATGGCTTGCCAAAATTCTGATTTAGATAACTCAATATCGGCAGGTGCTTGGGAAATATCTACCGCTTCATCTTGACTTGCTAACCAATGGCTTACATTTTTTTCTGACTCCGATAAACGCTCTAAGTGAGATTCTAAAATGGTTTCTAAGTCACCTAAATAAATATCATTATTATCGGTTAAAAACCGGGAAGCGCTACCGTCAAAGAATTCTAAAATTGTTGAAGCTATGATATTTAACCAGGAAGGATGACATTGATAAAGGGCGATCAAGTCTGACCATTTTTCCTCATCTGCTAATCCTTTTTCTCTGAGAATTTCTGCTGATTCTTTCCCTAACCCTTTGAGGTGTAAGGTTCGTGCAGGTAGGTTTAGTGCTTCTAAAGCAGTAATTTCTCTGGGTTGTTCCCAACTGAGGATAATTAAACAACTCTGATGAGAGGATGTGGCAATTTGTTTGAAAAATTTGCCATAGTCTTCATAGCCTGCTAAATATTGACCTGCTAATTGACTGCTTTTAAAAATATTTTCTACGTCATCAAGGATTACTAAACAGCGAGAAGATCGAAAATAATCGATGATTGTGGGTAATGCGGGTTGTGGCGATCGCCCAAAAAATTGCTTGAGTTCGGTTTGGAGGGTTGAAAGTGTGGGAGTGTTGGTGAGGCTTAACCAAATAATATAATCAAATTCGGTTTGAGTTTGTTCGATGAGTTTGAGGGCGATCGCACTTTTGCCAATTCCACTTAAGCCGTAGACGGTAATCAAGCGGGTGTTTGCTTGTACAATCCATTGTTTGAGGGTGGAGAGTTCTGAGGTGCGATCGTAAAAGTAAGGGAGTTCGGGTGCGTCGGTTAAATCGATTATGGGCGATCGGGCTTGATTTTGGGGAGATTCAGGGGGATTGGGCGATCTGATTTTTGTATCTTCAATAGTTTGTATAAATTGACCACCAATATTAATATTATCAACTTGTAATAAACAGTGACCTGATTTGGAATTTTGGGAGACCCTATGTTTTTTCTCTAACTTAGAACGAAAGTTATATTTATTAAGGTCTTCTCCTAATTCCTCACGCAACTTTTCCCATAACTTAGCCGCTTCTTTTTTTACGTGAGATTCACTACAATTATAATCTTTAGCTATTTGAGGATATTTCTGTCTTTGCCAAACACCCGTTACTATTGCTTCCTGTAGGGGTGTAAGATGTTCTCCTGTTTTATCAAAAATCGAATTATTCGCCCATTGTACAACATCTTCAACATTCATGGGTCAGCGTTGAGTGAGGTTGAGTGTACTATATCCTACTCAATCATACTTTGTCAACTGAATTATACCAACTTCTACTAAATTGGTTCAGGATGGTTAGAAAAATTGGGTACTAAATCCGACTGTTTGGAGTTGTCATATTTTATAGAAAGTATTGCAGAATAGAATCAGAGAATTCACTATGACAATCTGAGCCATAGTATTTATCACATCTATATATTGTGCGTAATCTCTGTAAATAGACGCTTTAACCATCATGGAAGTGATCACAAAGTTTTATCAACCTTGGCTTGAAAAATGGGGAAACCATCGCTTTCAAGCTATCCTCTTGATATGTTTCTTCCTCTGGACACCGCTCCTAGTTGCGGAAACTTTGCAGGTGCAAAATTCCTGTTATCCGATGATTAAGTGGTCTAAAGACTTGCGACCCGAATGCCTAGATGATAAGAGCGGCGGCGATAAGAGCAGCGGTAATAAGAGCGGCGGCGATAAGAGCGGCGGCGATAAGAGCAGCGGTAATAAGAGCGGCGGCGATAAGAGCATCGGCGATAATTTGCAGGAGTCATTGGGACAACTTATAGACTCTGCCAAACAACATCCCGATCTTAGTGGAGCAACTATTGGAATTGCTTTTGGAACTGGTGCAGCTATCGCTAATGCACCTTTAGTTGTTACCGTAGGAATTGGTATTGCTTTGTGGTTAGCTATCAGAACAGCACTTTCTAGTTAGAAAGATAAATCTTTGATTTATCTTTCTAACTTTTCTAACATATCTTTAAGGAAAAAAATACTAACAATGGAACCTCTTTCTAATGAATCTCAACAATCTTATGACTTAGCGAATAGTCCCTTAAATACTGAGTCGCAAGTTATTCCTTCTGCCACTGGGCAACTTCAGCCCAATTCAAATACTCAAGAATCCCCATCTTTGTCACTAAGATTTTTAGGAGGGGAAATGTTAGCAGGTAGATGGGCTGTGCTGGGAATTGTAGTAGTTGCTATTGGGTGTACATTTTTTCTTTTAACCAAAGGAAGCGAATTTTGCTTTTTTAGCACTTGTAGCATGGGCGATACTGGGGCATCTAGTGCTATTAATTTTTGGGGATTTTTAGGAGGAACAGCAACTTTAATAATCCTCACCACCGTAATTGGGGTTCCGCTTGTTCCTGCTGTTGCTGCGGCATTGGGAATTTGGTTCTTGATGCTAAATTCACTCCATTAGTTTCTGAAAATAAAATTACTTACTTCCCAAATATGAATCTAGTTGAAGTTGATGATGTCTCCAAATCATTCCGCAAAGGTTTCGGTGCTAATCAAATCCTTGAGAATATCAATCTCACTGTAACGGACAATGATTTTATTGTTTTGCGCGGTGAAAATGGATCTGGAAAATCTACATTAATTAATTTAATCCTAGGAATATTACGACCTAGTAGTGGACAGATTAAACTTATGGGGCTTCCCCCAGATAACTCTTTTTCTAAAATTGGCTTGGGCGTAGTTTTGCAAGACACTCAAGTTCCTCGAAAAGTTAAAGTTAAAGAATTAGTTGATTTGCTGCGAAGCTATTACCCCAATCCTATTTCAAGTCAAGAGATTTTGAATAAAGTTAATCTCACACACAAGGAAGATGCTTGGGCAACTGATTTATCCGGGGGTCAAAAGCAGCGACTCTATTTTGCCATCGCTTTGGCAGGAAATCCTAAACTTCTCATCCTTGATGAGCCAACGAGGAACTTAGATGATAAAGGCTATGAAGAATTTTGGAACCAAATAAAACTCTGTCGCCAACAGGGAATCACCATTTTAATGGTAACAAACAATAAATCGGACTGGAATCAACTAGATACTTTAGCTACTCGGTACGTTAATCTTTACAATTTCTCTGAATCTTCGCAAAAAAGCCAATTAGTTGAAGAGTTTCAGATGGCTAATAAATCAGAAGAAAAGTTAGAGCCTACTTCGGTAACTGAAACATTCGTTAATAAATCAGAGGCTTTAAATCAAAACATTTTGGCAATTATTAAAAACCAAATTTCCTTTGAAATATCACAATTGCTGAGGACTCCTCTGTTTCTCGTTGCAACTCTTAGCTTAGTAGGTTTTGTCCCCCTCTTAAAATTTCCAGGTATAACAGAAGATTCTGCAATACAACCTATAATTTATCTTTCTGGAATTATCTTGTTTACAATTGTTATTGATCGTCTCGGCAAACGAATTGCTGTTGAGCGCTCTGAAAGATGGCTTAAATTATTGAGGACGACACCTTTACCTCCAGTCGCATACATAGTAGCAAAGATAGCGACCGCCCTCATACTTTGTACCGTCAGTCTTTTACTAATTTTTGTTCTGGCAAGCTGGCAATTGAAAATACCAGGTGATCCTAGTTCCTGGTTAATTATCTTCCTCTGCCTAATTCTAGGTATTATCCCCTTCGCAATTATTGGTCTGGCACTGGGATATTTAATCGACCCCAGAAGTGCTGATTCTATCCTCAGCTTATCGTTAATTGTTGTTGCTCTAACCTGCGGAGCATATCCACTTTCTGAATCAAAAATTGTACAAAATTTGATGGTACTATCGCCGTTTTACCACTATCGAGAGTTGGTTTTTTGGGCAGCAAAATTGGATGGAGATAATCAGATATTTCTACACTTGCTGTGGCTAATTTGGAGCTGTGGCGTGTTCGGATTAATTGCTACTTGGTCATACCAGAGAGATCAAGCAGTTCAGTAAGTTCCTATCATCAACACAAGTTAAAAAGGCGGCATCAGGCGACCTCTTTAGTAATTATCAAAGACGGGTAAAGGGAGATTCATGGTAAGACTAAGTAGAATCGAGTCTTCCAATACCTCTTGTAATTCTTCTGACACACCCTCCTACATTTTACAAATCGCCCTACCTCCTCACTGGCTGAAATCCCTGCACAAAACTCACCCAGCGTGGTACTTTATCACCTGTAATATCTAGGATGGGAATGTTGAAACTTCTGACATCGGGGCGACCGACTTCACCACCCGAAAAACTCACATTCGTAGGTTCCGATTTACCTAAACCATAGGCACTAACTATTTGATTAGCAAGTCGGCAGGTTATTTCAAAACTTCCCATATTAATCCTGCCACCTCCAGCCGCGTAATTCCAAGTAAGACCGGGTGTTAAATTCTCTTGTTGACACATAAAGTGGGTGACTTCAAACATTTTGGCAATGTGAACGTCATATCGCCTTAAGCGTCCTCCATACGCCGATGCAGTGGTATCGCTTTCTGGTACTACAATCGATCCAAATCCTTCGTCAAAACCAAGCTTCATCGGTAGTGCCGTGGAACTTGTGAGCGGTTGACTCGCTTGAGGTTGTACGCGAGTCGGTGACATCTGTATTGGTTTGACAAATTGACTATTAGCGCGAATAAAACAACCTTGCGCCGCACCAGCAGTGTAGTTTTTTCCTACAAAAAGCCAAGGTAAACCCCTGGTATCAAGGAAAGTAACACCAGCATTACCAGGAAAGCTTTCCAAACGCTGTCCCTGTTTTAAAACACCAACTACAGACCAATTAAAAACATCAAATGGAGTGCGGTTGTCAACACGCATAAATTCTTCAAAAGAAGAGTTCATACGACAATTTAACCCCTTTGGGTCTGGGTCTACTACTTCCCAATAAGTATGATAATATCTTCCCATATAATCCCCTTGATTATTAGGACTTGGGAAAGCTGCTGTAGAACCCAGTTTAGCTGTTCCTAATACCAGAAGAGTGGCAAGAGAAATGGTTTTTAATTCTTTTAACATGGGGCTCACTTTTTAAAGACTACATTTATTGGCAATCAAAGCGCGATCGCACTTCTTCAACAATCTCGACAGCACATCATGGGATGAAAAGCCGACTTACACCCATATAAGTATTAATATCAAGCACAATTTCAACCAGACGAACTGCACAACGCTGCCGATATTCAGAGTCATTCAACAAGCGGTCAGCATCGCCAATAGTAATCACGGGGAGTGATGTAGAAGTAATTTCCTCGCGCATCACTTGTTCTAGTGAGTTATCCAGGGCTATTTCATTCTAGTGTAAGGCCTGATAGAATAACAGATTAATCTCACTGAGGGTTCAGGTCAAAATGTCCC